>JBKKAO010000072.1:0-4154 GCA_046714645.1 Burkholderiales bacterium
GTTCCACACCGGCGATGTGGTGCGCGCCGACGGGGAGGGCAATCTGTATTTCGTCGACCGGCGCAAGAACGTCATTCGCCGTAGCGGCGAGAATATCTCCGCCTTAGAAGTGGAGTCGGTGCTTCGCCAGCATGGCGAAGTCAAGGACGTTGCGGTGAGCGCCACGCCAGACCCATTACGCGGCGATGAGGTGTTGGCGTGTGTCGTTCTCAAGGACGCCACGCGCGCGCAGCAGGATCTGGCCCGCGAGTTGGCCGGCTATTGCTTGGACCAGCTCGCTTACTACAAGGCGCCGGGGTGGGTGGCCTTCGTCGATCACTTGCCGCTCACCACTTCGCAGAAGGTTCAGCGCGCGGAGTTGAAGAAACTTGCGGCGGAGTTGCCAGGCAAACCTGGCGTGTACGATACGCGCGCCATGAAGACACGGGCTCGATGAGCCGCCGGGGCTACGAGGGTATCGCTGTGGCGGTTCCCGTCACCGTCCCCTACGTGCGCTATTCCACCAAGAGCGCCCACTGGTTCATCGCGCGCGCCTTGGCGAATCTGCTCAAGGCGTCCGGACTTTCCAAGAAAGAGATCGATGGGCTTTGCCTATCGAGTTTTTCCATGGCCCCCGATACCGCCGTGGGCCTTACCCAACACTTGGGGCTGTCCGTGCGCTGGCTGGATCATGTGCCCATGGGAGGGGCCTCGGGCGTGGTGGCGCTGCGTCGCGCCGCGCGTGCCGTGCAAGCGGGCGATGCTAATGTGGTCGCCTGCATCGGCGCCGATACCAATCATGTGGATTCCTTTCGCTCGATGTTGGGAAGTTTCAGCCAGTTCGCCCGCGACGCGACTTACCCCTATGGTTCGGGCGGACCCAATGCCATGTTCGCTTTCATCACGGCCCACTACATGCGGACCTTCGGCGCCACGCGCGAAGACTTCGGCAAGCTCGCGGTGGCCCAGCGAGGCAACGCCCTTAAGTGCTCCCATGCGCTGTTCAAGAAACCGCTGGCGTTGGAGGAATACCTGTTGGCCCGTGAGATCGCGGATCCGCTACGCCTGTTCGATTGCGTGCTGCCCTGCGCCGGTGCTGACGCCTTCCTGGTGATGAGCGAGCAGCGCGCGCGGGATCTGGGTCTGAGCTATGCGCGCGTGATGGGGGCCATCGAACGGCACAATGCTTTTTCTGAAGATCCGATTTTTTTTCGCGGAGGATGGATATTGGACCGCGACGATCTTTATGCGCAGGCGGGAGTCAAGCCCTCGGATTTGGACTTTGTGCAAACCTACGATGACTATCCCGTCATCGTCATGATGCAGTTCGAGGATCTTGGGTTT
This sequence comes from Burkholderiales bacterium, assembly GCA_046714645.1. Taxonomy (GTDB): domain Bacteria; phylum Pseudomonadota; class Gammaproteobacteria; order Burkholderiales; family SHXO01; genus SHXO01. The sequence continues at coordinate 1,324 of JBKKAO010000072.1, forward strand.
TGCGAAAAAGGGGAGGGGCCCCAGTTCGTCCACAGTCACACTTTTACCCATGACGGGAGCTTCCCAAGTAATACCTCGGGCGGACAGTTGTCCGTGGGCCAGGCGGGTGCGGCGGGCGGCTACCTCGGCATGGTGGAAGCCATCCGACAATTGACCGGGCAAGCGGGCGCGCGAGCGGTGTCGGATGCGAAGATCGGTCTGGTGAGCGGCTTCGGCATGGTGACCTATGACCGGTGCCTGTGTACGGGGGCGGTGATTTTGAGCAAGCCGTGATTATCGATGTGATCCTTCGTGTTAAAAGAGTTTTGATTTTGGAGATACGCTGACCCTGACCCGATGTCCATGCCTCTCATAGCGCCCAAGCGCAAGAATCCAGTCCTGCGCACGAGGCTGCCGGCCTTACCGCCGTGGTCGCGTTCGCGAGTCGCGCAAGGATTGACGGCCGCAGCCGCCTTCGGGCGCTTCGAACTCCAGGTCTGCCAAGATTGCCAAGCCGTACAGTATCCGCCGCAAGAAGCGTGTCGCACCTGCTTGTCCGAGCGCTTGCAGTGGAAGCCGCAAAGCGGTGCGGGCGAGTTGCTGTCGGAAACCAAGCTTCATCACAGCAACGATTTATTCTTTCGTGAGCGTTTGCCCTGGCGTTTGGGGTGGGTGAGGCTGGATGCCGGTCCGGCGCTCATGGTTCATCTTCACGGCGAAGTGAGGGCTGCGCCCGCGCGGGTGCGGGTGGGCGCGCGATTGGATCGCGCCGGCCAAGCCGTGCTCATCGCTTTTCCACCGGAGGAGACGCCAAACATGGCCGACGATGCGCAATTGCGTGAAATGACTTGCGACCCCAAGTATCGAAAGGTGTTGGTCACCGACGGCAAGACCGCCGTGGGGCAAGCTATGATCAAGGCGCTGCTGGATGCAGGCGCCGATATCGTGTGGGCGGGATTCGCCGAGCCGTGGAAGAAGCTGCCTGGGTTCGATGCCATCGCCAAATTGCCGAACGTCACGCCTGTGTCACTCGATCTCACTAACGAGCGCTCAGTGTCCGAACTGGCCGGCGAGTTGGGCGGCAAGATCGATATCGTGATTAACAACGCCGAAATGCATCGCACCTATGGCATCTCTGCCCGGCGCGGTACCGACTTGGCGCGAGCCGAGATGGATGTGAACTACTTCGGTTTGTTGCGCCTGGCCCAGGAGTTCGGGCCGGCGTTGCGCGCACGCGGTGCCGATGGGCCATCCAGCGCCTGTGCCTGGGTCAACTTGTTGTCCGTTTACGCACTGGCCAACTTCCCCGCCCATGGGACTTTTTCTGCTTCCAAGGCGGCGGCGTACTCCTTAACCCAGAACTTGCGAGCGGACATGCGCGCAGGTGGCATTCGCGTCATCAACCTCTTTCCCGGACCCATCGACGATGAGTGGAACCAGTTGATGCCGCCTCCAAAAATCACGCCCCAGGCGTTGGCCGCTGCGATGGTGAAGGCGCTGCGCGATGGCGTGGAAGATGTATTTCCCGGCGATGTGGCGCAAGAGTGGTTGGAGCGCTGGCGCGAGAATCCAAAGATCCTGGAGCGAGAATTGGCGGGGCAGTCATGACCAACGCGCTCCAAGCCTTCGCAGCAGAATTGATGAGCGGTCGAATCAATATCGTCGATTTGACGCAGACCCTAACCCCCGAATTTCCGCAGATCACATTGCCACCCGAGTTCGGCCAGTGCTGGCCCTTTCGCATCGAGGAAGTCTCCCGTTACGACGAGCGCGGTCCGGGCTGGTATTGGAACAACTTCTCCTGCGGAGAACACACCGGGACGCATTTTGACGCCCCCATTCATTGGATCTCGGGCCGAGATCTGCCCAATAATTCCGTGGATACGATTCCTGTCCAGCACTTGGTGGCGCCTGCTTGCGTGATCGACTGCTCGGCGGAAGCATCTGCGAATCCGGACTATCTGCTTACGGTGGAATTCGTGAAGGACTGGGAAGCGAAACACGGCCGCATTCGACCGAAGTCCTGGGTATTGATGCGCACCGATTGGTCCAAGCGTACCGATCCGGTAGCCTACCAAAACTTCGACGAAACAGGCCAGCATACGCCAGGACCGGATGTTGAAGTGGTGAAGTTTTTGATCGATGAGCGCGGCGTGTTGGGTTTGGGCTCCGAAGCCATCGGCACCGATGCAGGCCAGGGCCACCACCTGCGCCCTCCCCATCCCTGCCACTACTACATGCATGGCGCCGGACGCTATGGATTGCAGTGCTTGACGAACCTCGATCAACTGCCCCCCACGGGTTCGCTACTCATCTGTCCTCCCCTCAAGATCCAGAAGGGAAGCGGGAGTCCGCTGCGGGTGTTAGCGTTAGTTTCGTCTTCGACGGGGCGATAATTTGCAGGGGTGCGCGCCGGGTTTGCGTTTCGATTGTGGTTCACGTGACGCAAGCCTTGGTTCGTCGTCATGTAATGGGTTCTATAACTTTCGTTGTATAGTCTGCCCGTCCGTTCTTCGGTACGCTGGCGTGCATAGCTTCGTTCAGGCAGCCCAACCTGGCGCACCAACGGCGGGATTTCGAATGCGAGTGGAGATGCAGATGACTTCGCTTTCTCTACCGTGGTACGTGCGCGTCGGCAAGTTTCCGGCCCCGTCGTGAGTTCGAGAGTTACTGGTCGGAATCGTTGACTTGAACAACACTATTGCTCAATGAGGAGAAACAGCATGAAATCGAAACTTATGCTATTCGCGGTTACCTTCTTTCTGTCCATGTCTGCTCCGCTGCTGACGCAAGACGCTCCCGTATTGCGGGTGATTGTGGTCCAGTCCGACAACCCGAGTGCCTACATAAAG
>JBKKAO010000073.1:0-4102 GCA_046714645.1 Burkholderiales bacterium
TACTCGCGCAAGCATGAGTTCGAGGCGGATGCCTACGCCGCTCGGCACAGTTCGGCGCGCGATTTGGTGAACGCCCTGGTCAAGCTCTATAAAGACAACGCCTCTACCTTGACGCCGGACCCCTTGCATTCCGCCTTTTACGATTCACATCCGCCCGCGAAGGCGCGCATCGAAAAGTTGCAGGTGCTTGCCCAAGGCTAAACCCAGGAGATATTCATGAACGAAGTCGCCGCCGAACTACGCCGAAGCAAATGCGCCCCCTGCGAAGGCGGCGTGGACCCGCTGGCCGATGCGCAGATTCGGCCCTTGCTGAAAGGCTTGCAGGGATGGGCCCTGGACAACGGCAAGATCGCCAAGGTCTACCGTTTCAAGAATTATTACGAGACCATGGCTTTCGTGAATGCAGCGGCGTGGATTTCCCACCGGGAAGATCATCATCCCGACATGGTGGTGGGATACAACCAATGCACGGTGAGCTACATCACCCACGCCATCAAGGGTCTCAGCCACAACGACTTCATCTGCGCGGCCAAAATCGACGCGTTATTTGATTTGTAGCGCTTCGCTCATCACCGGCATCGCCGCCGCGCGCAGGCTATCCGGATAGCGCGACTGGAATTCCGCGATGGCTGCTCGCGCCTTTCCGGCGAAGGCCTTCGCTTGGCTGCCTTGGGGGGCGGCGCGCGCGGCCTGCACATAGTGAATGAGCAGGATGAACCTCGCCTCCTCCATGTCCGCTTGCTTGGGAAAGCGGCCGGTCAGACGCTCCGCCAACTCGATCTGCTCCTCTAACTGGGCCCAAGATTGATTTTTCGGCCTGAGAGGATCCTCATCGAAACTATCGTAGAAATATCCCTGAAGGAGCATGTAGAGGGCGTCGCCCTCGCGCTCGCCTCGCGGTGAGAACTTCAAGGCCTCGCGGTAGTAATCTAAGTTAGCCAGAAAGCGCCCGCTCGCATCGCGCGCCAGCGGGGCGCCGCGCGCTTTCAGATCAGCCACCAGGCGGTTGGATGCCAAGCCTTGAACCGCGCCGTGGGCGGCGATGTCGCGGTTTAGATATTCTCGAATCTCGTCCAGCATGCGGCCCAGTTGGTAGGCGGCCTCCGCTCGTTCGGGGGCGGGCTGCGCCGGTTTCGAACTCAGGCGGTACTGCGTTGCCCGCGCGAGGTATTTTTCGGCGTGCTCGGCCGTGATGAGATCGTGCGCCGCCGGGATCTCCGGCTGAAGTAGCGCGATGACAAAGGCGAAGGTTCTAAGAGGCGCTGAGACCACACCCATCAGCATGCGCACCGGCTACCTATTGAGCCCGCCGGATTTCCTTTTCATTCTCAGGCGCCGGGGGCAAGGGTTCGCCGCGCAGATAGGTGATCGTGCCGGGGTGGGCGGGTATGGCCGAGGCATCGCCGGGGATGGAGAAGCCTTGGAGATCTTTCTCCTGCATCAAGGCCTTGGACAGCAGGTAGGCGTGATGCGGGGGAAAATCTTCCCGGCAAACCAGCCGGTAACGATCCGTTTCCACGATGACGCGCAAAGGCGAGGGCCCAAAGTCTTGGTAAGGCGGCGCGCCCTTGAACAGCGCCTCGGATCGCTCCTTGGCCATCACCGCGAGTTCGGTTTGCTTCGTGGTCAGCAGGCTTGCCAATACGGTCCAATCGCGGGCGCGGCTGACCTGGGCCCGGCTGGCCGGCAATTGCTCCAGGAGGATGCGAGCGATTTCCTCTCCCAGGTCGTCCGAGCTTTTGTCGTCCCGTGTGGTGGTAACGAGCAAGAAGCGCTGGCGGAACACGGCCCACTGCCGGTAGGGCGAGTGGGCAAAGGCCGGGGCAGCGAACAAGCCGGCAAAGCCGAGGAGCAATTGTCTTCTATTCATGGGCCAGAACGGGGCGCACGCAAGGCCGCCCCTGATATTGCGAGGACTAGCGCTGCGCTTATCGCTTGATGGTTTCCAGCGGGCACACGGTGGACACCGCGTAGTTGGGCACATCGACGACATTGCCGATCCGCAGGTCGCAGGCCACACTGGTGAACACATAGGCTTGCTCACGAGTGAATCCCTTGGTGGCTACCAGCCAATCGATCATCTCGATGAGCGAACGGCGGGCTGCCAAGGTGAGGTCCTCGGAAAGATTGCCTAGAGGCGCGATCTTCTTGCTGTCCAGGTAGGTCGTATAGGGTAGAACTTCGCCTTCCGCTTTGGTGGGGTAGCCCACGGTGGCGTGGAAGCGATCGGGTTCCAGCTTCTTCAACTGCGAGCCGCCTTCGAAGTGAGGACCGCTCTTCATCAAGGAAGCCATTCCCTTGCGAATCTCCGTGCGTACCGTGACCACGGCGCCGATCTCGATCGCGGTTCCCGCCACTTCTCCGTCGCCCTGGGCATAGTGCACATCGCCCACGAACAGTCCGCATCCGTCTACATAGCAAGGCAACAGCAGAGTCGTGCCAACTACCATCTGTTTGATATCCATGTTGCCGCCGTTCTCGCGCGGCGGAATGGAGCGCAAGCACTTGTCCTTATGGGCACCGTTCGGTCCGCATACGGCGTCGGGTCTTGCACCTATGGGCTGAGGGGGAAGCGCGATGCCGCCGGCGGCGCCCAAATCGTTTTCGCGCTTGAGCCATGCGTCGACCTCCGGCCCACCGGGCAAGGTTCCGACCGTACCCATGAAACCGTTCATGGGAATCGCAACGCCGGGAAGCTGATCGCTCACCGCTTCCATACGGTTCAGTTTCCAGTTGGCGATATAGGGCTTGGGAAACAGATCGCGCAAGAAACCAAAACCAGGGACGACGGTGGTGTAGCCGTACTCATCGGGGTCTACGTCGATCAAGGTGACGGCCAGTACATCTCCGCGCTTGGCGCCTTCGATGTGAACGGGACCCGTGAGGGGGTGGACCAGATTTAAATCAACCGCAGTGAGGTCCTTCGGCTCGGAATTGACGTTCAGATTGGAATCCAGCGCATCCCGGGTCTCATAAATGATCAATTGGCCTGGCTTGGCCCGGGCTACCGAGGGAATGGCCGGGTGATAGCGGTTCATGCAATTGGGATCGTCCACGCAGTGCGCCCCCTTTTTGGCGACCCGGACGATGGACTGGGTTTTGACATCGGTGGTATCCGCGAATAGCGGAGCCGGCAGCATGGCGGCTGCGATTCCCGCCGCAAGTACGCAAAGTTGTGACCTCATGTTTTCTCCCGTAAGTGGTGTTGTTCCGCCAGAAAGATCTACGCGCCCCGGTGAACGACAACATCTTACGGCGGCGCTTGTCCAAGATCAACGAGCAGGCTCAAGCATTCCTCACCACCTTGAATAATTGCACCGCCTTGGTGCGCTGCTGCGCATGATCCACGATGGGCGGTGGATAGTCCTTGGCCGCACCGAGAGCCGTCCGCTCGGACGGCGTTAGAGTCCAAGGCGCGTGAATGAACTGGTCCGGCATAAGGCTGAGTTCCGGCAAATACCGGCGGATGAATGCGCCCTTCGGATCGAAGCGCTGCGACTGGCTCACGGGATTGAAGATACGAAAGTAGGGCTGCGCATCACAACCCGTGGAGGCTGCCCATTGCCAGCCGCCGTTGTTGGCGGCCAAGTCGTGGTCGTTCAGATGCTCCGCGAAGTAGCGCTCGCCCCAACGCCAGTCGACCAACAGATCCTTGGTCAGAAACGACGCGACGATCATACGCAGCCGGTTATGCATGTAGCCCGTCTGATTGAGCTGGCGCATGGCCGCGTCGATGATGGGATAACCCGTCTTCGCTTCACACCATGCACGGAAGAGGCGCTCGTCGTTTTGCCATTGGAGGTTGTCGTACTTGGGCTTGAAGGCGCCGGTGACGACCCGCGGGTGATGCCATAAGATCTGAAAGTAGAAGTCGCGCCAAATCAGCTCGGACAACCAGGTCTTGGCGCCGGCGCTGTCCGAGTTTATGGCAAGGCGCGCGAGTTCCCGGATGGAACAAGTACCGAATCGGTTGTGCACCGATAGATAGGAAACACCGCGAACGCCAGGGAAATCCCTAGCGGTCTTGTACTGATCGATGCGCTTCTTGAAATCCTCGATGAGGGCCGCGGCCCCCGCCATGCCTGGGCGGATTCCGAGCGCT
>JBKKAO010000074.1:0-3555 GCA_046714645.1 Burkholderiales bacterium
TCCGGAATCAGGCGCCATCCCATGTAGAGATGGAAAAGGAGGACCAGAACAAACAGTCGAAGCATGGTGGCCCGCTCTTCTAAAGCGGTTGGACGTCCCTGGAAGCCGCGGGGACCATAGGTCCCAAATGGGGGAGTCCAGGATATATTGTGCAAGTACCCAATTGGTCCGGTCGCTACACGCCAGAACGGGTGGCCGCAGTTGGTGCCCGTAGCCTTTCAATGATCCGGTAATATCCGTCCGATCGGTTACGCACCGGGCCCAGGCCCGGACACACAGGTGAATCTAGGTCAAAGTGTTTCTACGCCGAGCAGCTCGTGCTATCCGCTGAATTGGACTTCACCATCAGCGAAAACCCGAGCTTTCGTTTCTACTTTCTGCCGACGGGTAAGGGCGAACTACGTGCCCACATCAAGGATTCGGACGATCTGCTGATCGAGCAACGCATCGAGGTCGATCCGGCTAAGGTGATCATGAACTAGGCGAGGATATAAGATTCCTCCTGGGTTTCGATCAGAAAACCACCGGCCGATTGATTCGCCAATCTCCCTGAAATGACCGACACCCGCATCCTGGCGATGCTGCTCACGCTTTGCGTGGGTACCTTCGTTGCCACTTCGTCGGGTTCCGCGTTGGCGCCCTTTCTGCGTTTGATCGCGATGGATCTGCGCACTGACCTCGCGACGGTCGCCCACCTTTTCGGCTTCATGTCGATTACCTGGGGAACGGCGTCGCTGTGCGCGGGCTTCGTTTCCTATCGCATCGGGCGCAAGAAAGTACTCGTGATTGCACTCGCGATGTTGGGTGTAGCGCGGCTATTTTTTGCCAACGCCCAGAGCTACCCCACCGTCGTGGCATGGCAGCTTGTCTCCGGTGCGGCGGGCGGAGCCTTTATGGGGACCGTCTTCGCCACCGTATCGGATCACGTGCTACCGGCCAAGCGCGGACGCTCCCTGAGTTGGATCATCACCGGGCAGTCCCTGTCGCTCCTGTTGGGTGTGCCGCTGATCACTTGGCTGGGGAGCGTTGCCGGTTGGCGCGGCGGGTTGGCGGCCCATGGGGCGGTGACGGTGGGTTGTGCTGTATTGGTTTGGTGGGTCGTTCCGAAGGCCGCTGCCGTTCACCACGAAACTCATGGCACCAAGGTGCCGCTTAGGCAGTTGCTCCGCCCCAGGCTTTTGGCGTTTCTGTTGGCGGGCACGACGGAGTGTGTATGCTTCGCCCTGGTCGGTATGTTCATTCCCGCCTATTTGCAACATGTGTACGCGGTGGAACTGCGAGAGCTTGCCGTGGCCTTGGTCCTCATCGCCTCGGGGACCTTAGCCGGTAATCTGGTGGGCGGGCGATGGGCGGATACCACACGCTCCCGCCCCCTGGTGTTCGCGCTGTCCTCGCTGGCCACGGCACTGGTGGCGGCCCCCACCTTCATCTGGCACGGCGGGCTGGCCGCATCGGTGGCGCTGGGTTTCCTCTACTCCTTCGTCAATGCGCTCGGGCGGCCCTCATTGTTGGCTACACTCTCGGATGTGCCGAGCGAGTTACGCGGCGCGATATTCGGAATACAGATCGCGACCGCCAGCGTGGGATGGTTGTTAGCCGCCTCCATCGGGGCGGTGCTCATCGCATCGTCGGAGTTCACGGGATTAGGTCTGCTGGCCGCGGGCATGGCCTTGCTGGGAGCCGGACTGGCTTGGGTGAGCGAGAAGCGGTTAAAGGAGAGATGATGGATAACTTCAGCGCATCCCTGCGCATCACCAAAGCGGTGACTCAGAGCGAAGGGGGGATCGTCGCCGCGCAACACCGCCGTGCGGCGGAGGTGGGAGCACGCATCCTGCGCGAGGGCGGTGACGCGGTCGATGCAGCCATCGCCACCTCCTTCGCGCTCGGCGTTCTCGAACCCTGGATGAGCGGCATCGGTGGTGGAGGCGCCATGGTGCTCTATCGCGCGCAAGAGAAACGTTATCGCGTGATCGATTTCGGTATGCGTGCGCCGGAGTCTCTCAATACCGCGGACTATCCCTTGACCGGCGAGGGCGTGGCATCGGATCTTTTTCCCTGGGCACGAGTGAAGGACGATCGCAACCTCCACGGCCCGCTCTCCATCGCGGTGCCGGGTGTGGTGGATGGTATGCGCGTGGCGCATGAGCGGTTTGCGAAGTTGCCTTGGCGAGAACTGATTGAACCCGCGATCGGGCTGGCAGAGCAAGGATTGCTGATCGATTGGTTCTCGACCCAGAATATTGCCAGCGCGGCGGCGGACCTCTATCGCTACAACGCCAGTCGAGAAGCCTATCTCCCAAACGGATTGCCTCCCGTTCCGGCTTGGTCGGCGCGCAGTGACGTCCGGCTGCCGCAGAAGAAACTCGCTACGACGTTACGCAGATTGGCGGAGGCAGGGGCCCGAGATTTTTACGATGGAGATCTCGCGCGAATGGTCGCGGGGGAAGTTCAAGCATTGGGCGGAAAACTAAGTCATCGAGATCTTGCCGCATTCCGGGCAAGGGAAATCGATCCGTTGTTCATCGATTATCGAAATGCCCGCATCGCCGCCACGCCTGAACTCACCGCGGGGCCCACGCTCGCGCACACCCTCAAACTCCTCGCCTCACGCCTAACGCCTCACGCCTCACCCGACGGTGCCGCTTACACAGCTTACGCGAACTGCTTGCAGGAAGCCTACGAGTTTCGGCTCACCCGCATGGGCGATGTGGACGATGGGCGCGCGCCCGGATGCACCACTCACTTCTGCGTGGTAGATAGGGAAGGCAACATGGCGGCGGTGACGCAGACCTTGTTGTCCATCTTCGGTTCGCGCGTGAGCCTTCCCGAGTCCGGTATTCTGATGAATAACGGCATCATGTGGTTCGATACCGAGCCTGGACGTCCCAACTCTCTCGCTCCGGGCAAGCGTTGTCTCACCAACAACTGTCCCATCATCGCGGAGCAAGGCCAACAACGATTTGCCTTAGGTGCTTCCGGCGGGCGAAGAATTCTGCCCGCGGTCACGCAACTCCTTTCTTTTTTGGTGGACTACGGCGATTCCTTGGAAACCGCATTCCACCGGCCTCGCATCGATGCCAGCGAAGGGGCTTTAGTGATCGGCGATACGGCGCTTGGCAAGGATATACACATGGCGTTGCACGCTCGCTTCGATTACATCGAGCAACACCGGCAAACCCTGCCATTCAAGTACGCCTGCCCAAGCGGCGTGCTGAGGCGCGAAAATAGAAACTGGGGCGCAACGGAAATTAGCTCCCCTTGGGCAGACGCCATAAGTGAATAGGCTATGAACTACGATCATTACAAAACTCTGAAAGCGTCACGGCTCGAATCGGGCATCCTTGAGATCGTGATGGGACAAGACGGCAAGCTGGCGGTGGCTGACGCTCAAGGACATCGTGAACTCACGGAGATTTGGCGAGATGTCGATGCCGATCCCGAGGTATCGGTGGTCATCCTGCGCGGGGCGGGTAAGGGGTTCTCAGCCGGTGGAAGTTTTGACCTCGTGGAAAAGATGACGCAGGACTTCGAGACCCGCGCGCGTGTTTGGCGCGA
>JBKKAO010000075.1:0-2851 GCA_046714645.1 Burkholderiales bacterium
CGAAGTGCGTCAGGAAGCTTTACGGAAATAGCATTCATTTCGGATTCGGTAATACAGAATATCGCAAGGAATCATACCAGGGATAAGTTCCAGGATGGTAATGGGCGGTGGCCAGCCGACTCAGCGGCTACCTTTTGGACTTAGAATTAATGCTGGTTCTAGGGGGGACAATCCGGCTCCCCATGTAAGTATAGAATCGCCGCCAATAATATCTTGAATCATGACACATGAAGATCGTCGGCCAGCGTAAGCAGCATTCCATAACCTTCAACGCTTCAGCACAATTGTTGAAGGAAGGCGCTAGGTTCAATGACGAAATTCACCGGCTGCCGGGAGGTCAGTCTACCTTCATCCCTAAGGGCATTTACCGGTTTGCCACCCATGAGAAAGCAAATGACCATTGGGAGGCCTCCATACCAAGAGGAATCGCCCAAACCACCCTGGAGCGCGTATCGTGGAGGAATTCAGCCGGCCGCCTACGCTCGAGGACCTGAAGTCGCTTATCCGTGCACTGAACGAGCACGGGGCAGAATATCTGCTCATCGGTGGCTATGCCTTGTTTGCTCACGGCTATCAGCGAGCTACCACCGGCATCGACCTTTTGGTTCCCTCCACTCGAGAAAGCGGCGAAAAGATACGGCAGGTATTGATGGTTCTTCCGGACGGATCGGCCAAGGTTTTGGAATCGAGGTGGTTTGTAGAAGGCGAAACGATCCGCCTGGCGGATGCCTTCGTTGTCGATATCCTATTCAACGCTTGCGGCGAAACTTACCAAACGCTGCAGAAACACGCTGAGACCATCGACCTGGACGGCGTACCCGTGCGGACTATCGATTTATATAGAAGGCCTGCTTACAAAACAGTCCGTGCGAAACAAGGACGTCGCGGACCGCGATATCCTGGAGCGCGCCCTCAAGGCGTATCGCGCACTACGCGATGATTGATACCTCGGCTGCGCAATCTCGCAAGCTCGCCGCCATCCTCGCCGCCGACGTGGCGGGCTATTCGCGTCTGATGCAAGATGATGACCGCGCGACGGTCGCGATGCTCGATGATTGCCGAGAGGCATTTCGTAGACAGATCGAAGCTCATCAAGGCCGTGTGGTGGACATGGCGGGAGATAGCATCCTCGCGGTATTCGAGACCGCCACCGGCGCAGTTCAGTCCGCCCTGGATATTCAGAAAGAGCTGGGTGAGCGGAACGACCCTATCCCCGAAATCCGGCGCATGCGCTTTCGCATCGGCGTCAATGTCGGCGAGGTGATCTCCAAGACCGACGGCACCATCTACGGCGATGGCGTGAACATCGCGGCGCGCTTGCAGAGCGTAGGCAAACCCGGTGGCGTGTGCATCTCCGGCAATGTGCACGAGCAGGTGAACAACCGGCTGAAGGCCGGATTCGAGTTCGCTGGCGAACAACAGGTGAAGAACATCGCAGAGCCTGTTCGCACGTACCGGTTGGATCAAAGGCCCGGAACTAAACCACCCGTTCAATCCGGCAATGCGCCCTCCTCCAATGCAGCGCGCAAAATTGCAGTAGTGGCCGCGATAGTCGTGGCTGTTGGTGTTGCGAGCGCGTGGTGGTATTCGCAACGGCCGCCTGCATCACCAGCAACCAAAATCTCGTCCACCACCGGCGCATCGCTCGTCTTACCCGACAAGCCATCCATTGCTGTCTTACCCTTCGTCAACATGAGCGGGGACAAGGAGCAGGAGTACTTCAGCGATGGCATGACGGAGGACGTGATCACCAGTCTGTCGAAACTCTCCGGACTGTTCGTCATTGCGCGCAACTCCGTGTTTACCTACAAGGGGCGCGCAGTGAAGCCCGAGCAGGTGAGCAAGGAACTGGGTGTTCGCTATGTACTGGAAGGCAGCGTGCGCAAGGCAGAGAACCGAGTGCGGATTACGGCGCAGTTGATCGACGCCACCACCGGGTATCACCTTTGGGCTGAGAACTACGATGGAGAGCTCAAGGAAATCTTTGCGCTTCAAGATGCAATCACGCGAAAGATCGTATCAGCTCTGGCGCCGAAGCTGACGGCGGGAACGAAGCCCGGTTCAAAGCGCCAGGAGACGAACAGCATCGAGGCCTACGACCTCGTGCTGCGCGGTGTTGCTTTTTTCTACGGGTACAGGAAAGACTCCAATGCGATGGCACGTCAGATGTTCGAGCGGGCGATCGTTTTGGACGCGAGCTACGCGCGAGCCTATGTATGGTTGTCCTGGACGCACTTCCTGGACTGGGAGTGGCAATGGACGGTGGGTCCGGGTGGGCTGGATCGGGCCCTCGAAGCGGCGAAAAAGGCCGTTGCCCTGGACGATTCCTTGTCCGAAGCCCACGGGGCATTTGGATGGCAATGAATTCCATCGTTTTCATTACGGCGAATTATCTAATTACTTAGATATCAAAGCAAGTATGGCCGAAAGCGCTCAGCAAACCCGTAAGCTCGCCGCCATCCTAGCCGCCGACGTTTTCGGCTACAGCCGTCTCATGGGTGACGACGAGGCGGCGACGGTGCGCACGCTGACCGAGTATCGCTTGGTCTTCGCCGATCAAGTCACGCGGCACCAAGGGCGCGTGGTCGATACCGCAGGCGATAGCGTGCTCGCCGTTTTCGAAAGCCCGGTCGAAGCGACCCAATGTGCGCTGGAGATCCAGAAAGATCTAGGCCGGCGGAATCACCAGTTGGCCGAGCACCGGCGCATGCAGTTTCGCATTGGACTCAACCTCGGGGACGTGATTATCCGCGAGGACGGCACGGTATATGGCGATGGTGTCAACATCGCCGCCCGCCTTGAGTCACTCGCCGAACCCGGAGGAATATGTCTCTCCGGAACGGTGTACGAC
>JBKKAO010000076.1:0-3820 GCA_046714645.1 Burkholderiales bacterium
CACGTCGCCGCGGCTCCAGCGATGAGCGTCCCTGCGCTCGAGCGCCGTTACAACCCGGGCAATTTTGAATCCCGATGAGACGGGCTCCTTCAGCGGGATGGCGGCAAGGCTTTGCAAGGTCATCCACGGGCGGCCCTCGCCTTGGTGCGCGACTTCGATGGACTCCTTCTGCTTCGGCCAAGCAAACTGCATGGAGCCACCGGGCTGGTCATCCTTCCAGGGGTGCTCTTTTTTTTGCCCGGCCAGCATCACGCCGCTCGTGCCGGTTACCGGGTCACGCTCGAAGTTTCTGGAAAATTGCTCGATGGCCAGTACACCCCAGGCGTTGGCGACGGTGGTGCTCCAGGCGCCACGCTGCTGCCGGCCCAAGGTGCCTCGCACCATGCGAGGCACATCTTCCTTCCACTTGTCATGATTCAGAAAGGACAGCAGCACCCTGTTAACGTTGACGTCACCGTGGACCATCAGCCACCACAGATAGTCGCTGCGCTCCGTGGAGAAGCCCATGCTGGTGCCATGAAAGTTCAAGCGCGAGCGCAGGATCTGTTCGGCCTGAGCGAGATGTAGGTCGCGGCTGGGAATTTGCTGCGAGCGCATCAACAGCGAATGCCAATCGATGACCGCCGAGGTGGGCCAGAGCTTGGGTTCGATGGCGATGGATTGCAGCCACTCCGGCTTGATTTGCCTGCCGCCGCGCGCGAGCGCTTCCAGCGCGGCCACCTTGCGAATGGAGAGATCGGCGGTGGGCAGGTCCGAGATGCGTTGCACCCTTCCCTCCACGAAGCCGATCAAGGCTTCCTCCATGCGATTACGTGGGAAACCGGTGAACTCCCATCCCGCCTCGTTGGAGATCTGCAATAGATAGGTGGTAAGGACTTCGCTGCCGTCGCGGCTGTTGTGAAAATACTTGGCTAGCCCGTCGCCATCGAGATAGCCTGGTAGATCGTTGGCGACGCGCTGCCACCTCTTTTCATCGCGCAGCGCCACGGCCTGGGATACACGCTGCTCCAAGCAGGTGTAGGGATAGCGCTCCATAAATTCCCGCACACCGGAGAGTTCTCCGCTCAAGGATCGCTGCAGCGTTACGCGCACCCCGCCCCGTCCCGGAAGCGCGTCGCTGGGGATCTGCACCGGCAAGGTGTAGCGGCCTTCCAGTTGAGCAATAGTGGCTTGGAAGGTGCGTACATCGACCGCGGGGATGACCTTCTGGTTGACCTTGAGCCGGTCGGACAAATCACCCGATGCCGCAGCCACTTCCCAACGCAGCGTGTCCGCCCCGAGGGGAGCCTTCACATCCCAGGTCACATCCCTGGCTTCACCGGGCGCGAGGTTCACGGAAACCGTCTCCAGCTGAGCGCTCATGTCCTTATCGGCGCGTGCGCTCCATTTCGCGGACACCTGAGCCTGCATGTCTCGCTCGGAAGCGTTGCGTACGGTGAAACGCGCTTGAAACCGATCTTGCTCTCGCACCAGCGGCGGCAAGCCGGAGAGGAGTTGCAAATCCTGCGTGGAACGCACGCTGGTATGCCCAGTCCCGAACAAGCCCGCACGCGCATGCGCCACGGCCACGATGCGGAAGGACGTCAACGAATCATTGAGGGGAACTTCCGCGCGGGCGCGGCCTTGATCATCCAGCTTCACGCGGGCTTTCCAGAACAGCAGCGTGTCGAAGAGTTCACGGCTGGACTGGCGCCCTCCCCCGCCGCCCGGGGGCAAGGCCTTGCGGCCGTAATGGCGCTTGCCCACCACCTGCATGGAAGCCGTGGCCGTATCCACCTCGATGCCCCGGCGCTGCATCATGGCATCCAACAACTTCCAACTCTCGTTGGGCGCTAGTTCCAACAGGCCTTCATCGACCGCCACCAGGATGACTTCGGCGCCTTTTACAGGTTTGCCATCGAGCGCTCGCGTCGCCTCGACCTCTACCATGACCTTCTCACGCGCTTTGTAGACTTTGCGATCGGTGGCGACCGACACTTTCATCTCGTGCGCCTTCCAACCCACTTGCACTTCGGCCACGCCCATCTTGAAGGAAGGCTTACCCAGATCCACCAAGGCCGTGGGCGCTACTCCGGCCACGCGGCCGCGCACCGCCAGCACCGACACGAACACGTTGGGCGCGTAATGCCCCGCCATGGGAACGCTGATCACGGGAGATTTGCCGGAGAGCGGACGCACGAAGGCATCCACTACCCCTTCGCGCTCGACGGTGACCAGCGCCGTGGCTTCGCGGAAGGGCATGCGTACTTGGAACACGGCCTTCTCGCCCGGCTCGTAGCGCTTGCGCTCCGGGATCACGTCCATGCGATCGTCGTTGGAGACGTCGAACCACCAGTCCGCCTTGTCCGCCACCCAGGTGGAAGTCTGCGTCACGCTCGCCCTGCCTTGCGCATCCTTGCTCTGCGCTTGCAGAATTACTTCACCACCCACGGGCGATTGCGTTTCGCAGAACAAGCGCCCCTTCTCGTCGGTGCTACCCTCACACACTGTCTTGAGGCGTTTCACCTCCTGGCCACTTTCATAGCCATAGAAGCCACCCATCAGCCGCTTGCGATGGGTGTAGTGCAAGCGCTGGAACAGATCCACGCGCACGGCGCTATGGGGCGCGGGCTTGCCCTCCAGATCGAGCGCCACTACTTGGAATTTGAGATTCTCCTTGCTCACCGCCCAGGAGTCGGGTTTGATCCCCAACACTAAATCCGATGACCACAGCGGAACGCGCGCAGCCGCAGTGAGAATCTCGCCGTTGGCATCGGCGTACTCCATCTCGGCCAACAACTCTTGCGGCGTCTCGGCACGCGGCACACCGGCGAGTTCCACCTTGCCCGACCCCGATCCGTCCAAGGTCAGGCTTACCTGTCGCAGGGTGCGGCGCTGCCCGGCGTTGCCGTTATCGCGGGAGACTTCAGGTTCGAATTCCTCCTCGCTATCGCCTTGCGTCTCATAGTCGCCACTCATCCAACGCCACGCGCCGGGTTTTTCGATGCCTTCTCGCACGCGGGCGGCGGCCCAGGTGAAACCTTCATACTCGGGATAGAACACCGCTCGGGGCTGCACCACGCCTCGCAGCTTGACCGTTTGATTGCTTGCACCGCCACCGCTCAGGTAGCTGACTTGCACGTTGACCGGCACCTTTTCCACGTCCACCTGCGGCACGGAGGGCGGCTGCACGAACGCGCGCATGGTGGGCACGCGAAACTCTTCGATCCTGAAACTGCCCGCCACTCTTTGCATCTTTTCCCCGCGCTCGCCCAACGTATCTTCGAAGATGACCTCATAGGTGCCAGTCTTGGCCCCATCGGGGACTTTCCATTGGCTTTCCGCCGTGGCGCGAGCGTCCCATTGCACGGGCACTTCGAAGTCCTGGCCGCTGCCGTGATGATGGACCTTCACGCTCTTGGGCAAGTGCTCCACCTTGACGAAGGCAAAGCCCTGCCCCACGCGCTTGCGATAGAAATGCTTCATGTGCACCGTGTCGCCTACTCTCACCAAGGTCCGATCGAACACGCTGTTCGCAAGGTGCGGCCCGGACCAATCGCCGCTGGGCAGATTGAAACGCCAGCGCGAGATCCCTTCATTCCAATCGGAAAGCACGAAGCTCATGTCTTTGCCGTTGCGCGCGATGACCACGTACTGACGGTCATAGGAGCCGAGGCAAACCGGCAGCGAATCGCGCTGGGGCAGTTCGCTGTTGATGCGCGCGATGCCGTTGGCGCCGGTGCTGCCCTTCCAATACTCACGGCCCGCACAGTCCTGAACGGACACGGCTGCTTTGGCGACGGTTTTTCCATTGTCCAATCGCGTGACCCACACCAAAGAC
>JBKKAO010000077.1:0-2835 GCA_046714645.1 Burkholderiales bacterium
AATGGCATTAGACGAGGTTCCAAGAGACTACCAGACGAAAGAAATTGCGCTGTGAAGGTCTCGCTCCGAGGCCCGGTGAGCGTCCCGCAGCGAGAGGGGGAAGCCGCCCGCCTATCCCGTGCGGCGCCAACCGGGATGGTTGCTCGGTCTTATGCGGGATTGGTTGGAGATCCTTGATTTTACTGATGACAGAGATGATCTGAAAGCGTTTGCGGATTTTCGGAAGGATTCCGGGATGCAGGGATAGATGGAAAGTCTTCCGTGATACAACACGGACGTGTTCCGTTGGTTACATGTTCGGCCTCTTGGGAGACGCTGTGGCAAAGGAAGGAGAAAAGGAAGGCGCGAAGTTCGTCCGTTACTTCGGACCATTGCTCAACGCGCTTCGTGGTCTCGGTGGATCGGCAAAGGCTGACGAAGCTGTGGACCGCGTAGCGGAAGACCTAAAGCTTTCGGATGACGTGTTGAATGAGGTGCTTCCGTCCGGAGGGTCGCGCTTTAGGAATCAAGTCGCTTGGGCGCGCTTCTATCTCGTGCGAGAAGGACTTCTTAACTCTTCCAAGCACGGAGTCTGGAGTCTCACGAAAAAGGGCCTTGAAACATCCCTTACGAATGAGCAATCGAGAGAGATTTTTATTAAGTGGGTAAAGATCTTTCAGGAGCAAAGAAAGCTCAAGGAAAAGACCGAGCCGGCTGCTGAACAGGTAGCCGAAGGAACTGGGTCGGTTTCAAAGGACTACCGAGAGGAAGTATTGGCTCTCTTGCTCAAGCTCCCACCAGAAGGCTTCGAGCGCCTTGCACAACGCATACTCCGTGAGGCTGGGTTCACCCAGGTAGTGGTTACTGGTCAGAGTGGTGATGGTGGAATCGACGGATTCGGCACACTCCAGGTCAATCCTCTCGTCTCCTTTAAGGTCTTGTTCCAATGCAAGCGGTACGCGAAATCAGTGCCACCATCTCACGTACGCGATTTCCGAGGTGCGATGGCAGGCCGCGCCGACAAGGGCATCATTGTTACTACCGGGTCCTTTACTGCCGAAGCTCGACGAGAAGCCACACGAGACGGCGCTCCACCCATTGAACTGATTGACGGAGAAAAGTTGCTGGATATGCTTGAGAAGCTCGAACTTGGGCTAAAGCCAGTTACGACCTACGAGGTGGAGCATGCGTTTTTCACGGAATTCGAGGCCTAACATGGCGGTGAATCGGACTTGCAAGCAGCGCCGCTTCGCTATGCTATTTGCAAGCCGGCCGGTGACCTTGAGAGTTAGGCGTCATGAAGAGCAGCACTGCGTGGAACCTCGATTAATTGCGGTCGCATGTCACGACGACGCGTTCTGACGCGAACGCAATCTTCGACATGATTGCCTCCATCGACCGAAGCGTCCGGATCTTCCGCTACCACGCACCCATTGGGGTCCCACCCATTGGGGTCACATCTTGAACCGTGCGGTACACTCCTCCGGTCTCTGGCGAATACGACACCCTTGTTTCGGCGACTTCACTTCTGCGGAAGCAGGGCAGCGCTCTTTCGCCACCGGCGCGGCAGGTACCCCTGCGCGATGAGCGAATAGGCGGCGGGAACAACAAGCAGGGTCAGTAGGGTCGAGGTGACCATGCCGCCGATCACCGCGATAGAAAGGGTTTGATTAGTCTCCGCACCCGCGCCGAGTCCCAGCGCGGCGGGCAGCAGTGCCAGGATTATGGTGAAGGACGTCATCAACACCGGCCGCATACGAATGGGACAGGCATCGCGCAAGGCCTCATCCACCGGCATACCTTCCGCCCGGCGTTGATTGGTGAGATCCACCAGCAAGATGGAGTTCTTCGCCACCAATCCGATGAGCAGGATGAGGCCAATCATGGAGTAGATATTCAAGGTCTGTCCCGTGAGCCATAAGGCCATGACACCGCCCACGATGGCCAGCGGTTGCGCAAGCATGATGATCACGGGCTGCAGGAAGGAATTGAACTGGCTCGCCAGCACCATGTAGAGCAATGCCAAGGCGAGTCCGAAGGCAAAGCCCATGTATTTGAGCGTCTTCTGGAATTCCTCCGCCTGCCCGATGAGCTGAATGGTATAGCCCGGCGGCAGAATCTCGCCGGCGATGCGGCGCACGGTCTCGACCGCCTCGCTTAGATCGACGGTGGGATTGCTGAAGAAATTGGCGGCGTACTGCAAATCGAGCCTGGCTACCACGGCCGGCCCCACGGTCTCCTTCCACTGCGCCACGGAATCCAGCCGCACCAGCGTGCCGTCTTTGCTGCGTAAGTAAATTTTGCGCAGATCCGCGGCCTGGGTGAACTCCGCGTCCTTCGCCTTCAAGCGCACGAAATAGCGCTGGCCGTCTCCCGGCTCGTCGCTATAGCTCGCGAGGTCTGTGCCGCCCGTGAGCATATTCACCGCGAAAGCCAGTTCCTCCGTGGAAATCCCCAGGGCATTGGCGCGCACGCGATCGGGCAGCAGGACGATCTGCGGCAAGCTCAACTGAAGATCCGTGTCGATGCGTCCGATGCCCGGTTCGCTTTGCAAACGCTGCTGCAATGCGGTGGCGTACTTTCCCATTTCCTCCAGCACCGGTCCCACCAGGG
The DNA here is from genome assembly GCA_046714645.1 of Burkholderiales bacterium. Lineage (GTDB taxonomy): Bacteria > Pseudomonadota > Gammaproteobacteria > Burkholderiales > SHXO01 > SHXO01. The sequence goes on from JBKKAO010000077.1 coordinate 2,593, forward strand.
CGAATTGCAGGCGCTCTCCGCGCCCGCCGCCCACGAAGGATTGCGGCGCGGCGAAGGCGCGCACACCGGGCAGCCACCCCAACTCCTTCTGCACTTCGGCCATCACTTGTTGTTGCGATCGCTCGCGCTCGGCCTTGGGCAACATGCGTGCGACCACGTAACCCTGATTGACCTGGCCAGCCGAACCCAAGCCGATGAGCGAGAACTCCGTGTGCACTTCCTTGAAGCGATTGAGAATGGCTT
>JBKKAO010000078.1:0-3537 GCA_046714645.1 Burkholderiales bacterium
GTGCTCGCGCGCCACATGCATCTGGCCGAGCTGGACCGGTCGAAATACGTCGCCAAACTCGAGCAACGGCTTCAGTCTCAGCGCAAACTCGGCCGAGCTAAAGCGATCCTGATGCAGACACGAAACCTCACCGAGGATCAAGCCTACAAGCTGTTGCGAGAACAAGCGATGACTAAGCGCGTCACCACGGAGGAAATCGCCGGCGCGGTGATCAAGGCCAACGATATTCTCGGCTTCGATATCAAGCCGAAAGTGAAGCCCTAGGTAACCGGTAACCAGCGGGCGTTATTTCTCTCTGCGTGATCGATGCGCACAATCGGAAGGGAAAGTAACAACGCGTGATGACGAAGTTCAAGACAGATGGGGCCACCTATCGTGTTCGGGAGACAGTGCGCTGCCATCGCGGGTTGCTTACTCGGCGTGAATCTGCATCGATTCCAGAAACCGCGAGACCATGTTGTAACCACCGATGGTGGCAGTAAGTTCCACCAATGTTTTCTCGTCGAACTGAACACGAACAGCGGCGAATATCTCATCGGACACTTTGACGTGGCGGGTCATCGCCTCCGTGTAGGCCAACACCGCCTTATCGGTCGCATCGAATAGCGCGGAGTTCTTCCACTCCCCGATGTGGTCGAGTTGGGCCTGGGTGATCCCCGCGCGCAACGCGAACGGGATGTGCTGCTCGAACTCGTAGCGCGCACCGTTGAGTTGGGCGATCAGCATGATGGCGAGTTCCCGGTGGCGATCATCCAAGCCGCACTGTTGCCGGATAACGGTAAAGAACTGCAACCAGGCTTCCGCGACCTTTGGGCTGTGGAGCAGCACCCTGTAGAGGGCGAGCAGCTTCCCGCCGCGTTCAGAGCGTATGCGATCAGCGATGGGCTTGAGTTCTGGGTGAGCGGTGTCGTCTAGGAAAGGGAGGCGCGGCATGGATGTGAGGGGCTGTAGCTAGGGACTAAGGATAATCCGAATCAGTCGTTGTGAAGGTCCGCCTTAAAACCGATTGCATCCAAAGCGGAAAGAACTTGTTGGACATGCTCATGATCGCGGGTTTCGAGTACGAAATCCACTTCTACGGTTTGCACGGGCAAATTGGTAAAGGCCCGCTGATGGAAGATCTCCTCGACATTGGCGTTCTGTTCGGCTAGGCACTGGGTGACTTGCGCCATCGAACCAGGCAAGTCGCGCAACTGGACGGTGAGCCGGGTCAAGCGGCCCGTTCGCACCATGCCGCGCTCGATCAAATCGGCCAACATGAGCGGATCGATGTTGCCGCCGGAGAGAACGAGCCCAACGCGTCTTCCTCGAAACTGCTCGGGATACTTCAGCAACGCCGCGAGGCTGACGGCACCCGCCCCCTCCACCACCGTCTTCTCGATTTCCAGTAGCAAAACGATGGCCTGTTCGATGGCGCCCTCGTCCACGAGCAGCATTTCCTCAACATGGCTGCGAACGATGGGTAGGGTGAGGGTTCCCGGTTGCTTGACCGCGATGCCCTCGGCAATGGTGTTGGTACCGAACTCGGCGCTTGTACTCTTCAACGCACAATACATGGAGGGAAAACGCTCGGTCTCCACGCCGAAAATCTCCACCTCCGGCTTGATTCCCTTGGCCGCCACGGCCACCCCCGCGATCAATCCGCCACCGCCTACAGGTACCACAAGGGCATCCAGTTCTGGGTAAGCAACGAGCATCTCCAGGGCAACGGTGCCTTGGCCAGCGATGACCTGAGCGTCATCGTAGGGATGGACCATGGTCAAGCCTCGCTCCGTGGCGAGCGCGGCCGCGTGAGCGAACGCCTCGTCGAACACCTCACCATGCAGAATCACCTCGGCGCCGTGCGCGCGCGTGTGCACCACCTTCACGCCCGGTGTATAGCGCGGCATGACGATGACGGCGGGCACCCCCAGCCGCTTAGCGTGGTAGGCCAGACCCTGGGCGTGGTTTCCCGCCGACGCCGCGATCACACCCTTGGCTCTCTGCGCGGCGCCCAAGGAAAGCAGCTTGTTCAGCGCGCCTCGCTCCTTGAACGAAGCGGTGAACTGATGGTTCTCAAATTTCAGATAGACCTGTGCACCGGTCATCTGGGAGAGGGTCCTCGCGAGCAAGCAAGGGGTTTCAATCACGCTGCCACGAATGGCCGTGGCAGCGGCACGAATATCTTCAAGGACGATGGTCATGAGAGAGTCTGGGTATCGGTTCCGCTACTATAACCAACATCATGCAATCAGTAACAAGAACCACTTTCCTAGATCGCCTCGCCTTGGTCAAGCATGACGAGTGGCCAGCGATCATTGGCTCCTTCGCTTACTTCTTCTGTTTGTTGTGCGGCTATTATGTACTTCGCCCCGTACGCGATGAGATGGGCATCCAAGCAGGGTTGGCGAACCTCCCCTGGTTGTTCACCGCGACGCTTGCCGCCATGCTGGTGGTGGTCCCCATTTTTGGATGGCTCTCCTCAAAGTTCCCAAGGCAACGGCTGCTGCCGGGGATCTATCTATTCTTCACGATGAACGTAGTGGTGTTCTATTTTCTGTTTTCTCGCGGCATCGCGCTGGCCGATACGGCGAAGACATTTTTCGTATGGGTGAGCGTGTTCAACCTATTCGTGGTGTCGGTGTTCTGGAGTTTTATGGCGGACTTGTTCACCACGGAACAGGCTAAGCGCACCTACGGCTTGATCGCCGCAGGCGGCAGTGCGGGGGCGATCACAGGGCCTGCCTTCTCCGCGTTTCTAGCCAAACCGCTGGGCGTGGCGAACCTGTTGCCGATATCGGCCGCTTTTCTCGTTGCGGCGGTGCTGTGTATCGGCTACTTGGGGCGCTGGGCACGTGGCCGGGAGGGGCACGAAGCGAAAAGCGGCGAGGCGGGCGCCATGGGCGGAGGTATCTGGGATGGCGCCAAATTGGTCTTCACATCGCGCTACTTGTTGGCAATATGCGGCTTCGTGTTGCTGTACAGCTCGCTTTCCACTTTTCTGTACTTTCAGCAACAGCACATCGTGTCCGCGGCCTATACCGAACCCGGTCAACGCACGGCGCTGTTCGCTTCCATGGACCTTGCGACGAACTCCCTGACGCTCCTCCTGCAACTCTTTGTGTTTAATCGCCTGCTGAAGCGATGGGGACTTGCCGCCGGACTCGTGCTGATTCCGCTTCTCTCGGTCGCCGGATATCTCGCGCTGGCATTCGCTCCCGTTCTGGTCGTGCTCGCGGTCTTCGGCGTGACTAGACGCGCAGGCGAATTCGCCATCGCTAAACCCGCGCGCGAAACGCTGTTCAATGCGCTATCCCCGGCGGAAAAGTACAAGGCTAAGAATTTCATGGACACCGCCGTCTATCGTGCGGGGGATTCCGCGAGCGCCTGGCTGTTTGAAGGGCTGAAGGGCTTGGGACTGTCCGGAATCGCCATTCTCGCCGCCGCAGGCGCCCTGCTCTGGGCAATATTGGGCGGCTGGCTGGTGCGAGCCCATGCGCGCATAGGTGCTAACGAACCATGAACTCTCGCCGCGAGGTCATCAAACAGCTTATTGGT
>JBKKAO010000079.1:0-2797 GCA_046714645.1 Burkholderiales bacterium
TTCTTCTACGCCGTCGCCATGGCCGGTGTGATCGCATTTGTCATCGCTCGCACGACCTTGGGTTTCGAGATGCGCGCGGTAGGCGCCAACCAGGTCGCGGCACGATTCGCCGGCATGCCGGTGAACCGCATCACTATGTACACCGCGCTGCTCTCGGGCGCGCTGGCTGGGTTAGCCGGTGTCTTCGAAGTGGCGGGCCGCACCGGCTACGTGACGCTCGATATGTCCCCCGGCTATGGCTATTCGGGAATCGTGGTGGCCACGTTGGCATTGCTCAATCCCCTGGGTGTCGTGCTGGCCGCCATCTTCATCGCGGGAGTGTTGGTCGGCGCCGACGGCATGAGCCGCGTGCTGGCGGTGCCCACCTACATTGCCGATGTCATTGTCGCCGTGGCACTGCTCTCCATGTTGGTCGCGGCCCTGCTCAGCCGGTACCGCATTCAATGGCGTTAGAACTTTTCGACACCCTGGCTTCCGCCGCCTTCTGGGTAGCGGTATTGCGCATTGCCACTCCACTCATTTTCGGTACGCTGGGCGTGCTTCTGTGCGAGCGCGCTGGGGTGTTGAACCTTGGCATCGAGGGCATCATGGTCGCGGGTGCATTTTGCGGCTGGCTAGCCGTGTACAACGGCGCCACCCTTTGGACGGGCGTGGGCGTAGCGGCCCTGGCAGGCGCGATCCTCGGTGCGCTGCACGCGCTGCTGACGGTGTGGCTCGTCCTGTCGCAACATGTATCGGGGCTGGGTGTCACATTGTTCGCCACCAGCCTTTCGTATTTCGCCTACCGGGTAAGTTTTCCGAAGGTGAGCACGCCCCCAACCATCCAGCCCTTTCAACCCATGGCTTGGTTGGCCGATGTGCCTATCCTGGGCGCGCAAACTCCGCTCACACTTCTGGCACTGGTCATGGTTCCAATCATGATGTACGGGCTGTACCGAACACCCTTGGGGCTAGCGCTGCGCGCGGTGGGCGAGAATCCGGCGGCTGTGGAAGGGCAAGGACTCTCCGTACGCGGCTTGCGCACCGGCGCGGTCATTGCCGGCAGCGCGCTCATGGGGGTGGCGGGGGCATTCCTCACTCTCTCGGCCTTCGACGCATTTTTCTTCACCATGATCAACGGCCGCGGTTGGATCTGCGTGGCGCTCGTCGTCTTCGCCTCCTGGCGGCCCGGGAAAGCCCTATGGGGCGCGATGCTCTTCGCCGCCTTCGATGCCATGCAATTGCGCCTGCAACACGGCGCTGTACTGCCCTATCAGGTGTACTTGATGTTGCCCTACTTGCTTTCTATCCTCGCTTTGGTGCTGGTGGCGCGCAAGGCGGCCTATCCGCAAGCGCTGATGAAGCCCTATCGCAAAGGAGAACGCTGATGGATTTGATCGTGCGCAATGCTAACTTGCCTGACGGACGTACCGGGTTAGACATCGGCGTTCTCAAGGGCCGCATCGAGGCCGTGGAGCCCGCGATCAAGGCAGCGGCCCGCGAGGAGATCGAGGCCAACGGCAATCTGGTGACGCCGCCCTTCGTGGATGCGCACTTCCACATGGACGCGACACTCTCCTACGGATTACCGCGGGTGAACCGCTCCGGCACCTTGTTGGAAGGCATCGCCCTATGGGGCGAACTGAAGCCCTCGCTCACGCAAGAGGCGCTGATCGAGCGTGCATTGCGCTATTGCGATTGGGCCCTGGCGAAAGGACTGCTCGCCATCCGCTCCCACGTGGACGTTTGCGATGCACGCTTGTTGGCGGTGGAGGCGCTGCTGCAGGTGAAGAAACAGGTGGCACCCTATCTCGATCTTCAGCTCGTGGCCTTTCCGCAGGACGGCTTGTTGCGCAGTTCCGGCGCGCTCGCGAACTTGAAGCGTGCACTCGACATGGGCGTCGAGGTGGTCGGCGGCATCCCTCACTTCGAACGCACCATGGCGGACGGCGTCGAGTCGGTCCGTATCCTATGCGAGCTCGCGGCGCAACGCGACCTGCGCGTGGACATGCATTGCGACGAAACCGACGACCCGTTGTCACGCCACATCGAAACCCTGGCCCACCACGCGCAGCGCCTAGGGTTGCAGGGGCGGGTGACAGGATCGCACTTGACCTCCATGCACTCCATGGACAACTACTACGTGTCCAAGTTGCTTCCGCTCATCAAAGAAGCCGGCGTGTCGGCGGTCGCAAATCCGCTCATCAACATCACCATTCAAGGCCGCCATGATACTTATCCGAAGCGGCGCGGCATGACGCGCGTGCCGGAGATGCTCGCCGCCGGGATTCCCGTTGCCTTCGGTCACGACTGCGTGATGGACCCTTGGTACAGCTTAGGCTCGGGCGACATGCTGGAGGTGGCCCATATGGGTCTGCACGTAGCGCAGATGACGGGACAAGAGCCCATGCGCGCTTGCTTCGATGCCGTGACCCAAACCCCTGCACGCATTCTCGGACTGGACGGCTACGGGATAGCGCCGGGATGTCATGCGGATCTGGTCATACTCGATGCATGCGATCCCATCGAAGCCATTCGCCTGCGTGCTCAAAGATTATGGGTGATCAGGCGCGGGCAGGTCATTGCTCGTAGCGCACCGGCGCACGCACAGCTCGCCATTCCCGGCCGGCCGCCGGCGGTGGATTTTCGGTTGCGATGATGATTCGAAGTCGTGACGCACCTATCTCCCGCCCCTCACCTGTGTGGTAAAAAATTACGTTCGTGCTGAGCATGTCGAAGCACGGACGCAATTTCCCCTAGAGGACCCTCCCATGGCAAGTAACGAACAGAACTTTGTCGCGCACCCCGATCATCCACG
>JBKKAO010000080.1:0-3967 GCA_046714645.1 Burkholderiales bacterium
CCTAAGCCGGCGGAGCCGGAACCAAATTGGTCGTCGTTCTGCCGCCAAACTTCATGTTACGAACAAGGGGGCACCCCCTTGTTTATCCCCCAGAAAGGAACAAGGGGTGTCCCCCTTGTATATCCCCCGAAGAGAACTTCGTTGCATCAAATTCTTCTCCAAATCCGTCAACAGTTGACCCATAAGGGACTAAACCGCCTGAGCCGGAAGTAAAAAGGTCACCGTTCTGCCGCCAACTCCATGTTACGAACGAGGGGAGCACCCCCTTGTTTATCCCCACGAGGCGCTGTCGTTACTTCAGATTCTTCGCCATTTGCTTGAGTTCGCTTCGCATCAGCTTTCCCGTCGGTGTCGTCGGCAAGGCGCCGCACACTTGCACTCGATCGGGCGTCTTGTAGCTCGCCGCTTCGGTACGGCAAAAATGGCGCAGCGTATCTTCCGTGAGCTCAACCCCCGGCTTGGGCACGACGAACGCCAATACGATCTCACCCTTGTCCGCGTCGGCGACGCCGACCACCCCGGCTTCCGCCACGCCGGGGCAGTGGCGCAAAACCTCCTCCACTTCGGCTGGCGCGATGTTGATGCCGCTGCGCTTGATCATCTCGTTGGTGCGGGCGGCAAATTGCACATCCCCCTCCGGCGTGAGTAAGCCAAGATCTCCTGTCCGGAAATAGCCATCGGCGGTAAAAGCCGCGGCGTTGTTCTGCGCGCTCACACCGTCGTACCCTGGCGTAATGTTGCCTTTGACTTCAATCAGCCCGGTAACGCCTGCCGCCACCGGAATGCCGCTGGCTTCATCAACGATACGGATATGCACCCCGGGCAGCGCTGGCCCTTGGACGCGCATGCGGCGCTCCAGCGGCCAGTGATGCCATGTCACGCAACAATTGCCATAGGACTCGGTCTGCCCATAGACATTGCAGATGTCGCGCGCGCCCAGCGTTTGCGCCGCTGTTTCGATATCGCGCGGACTGCCGATGGTCAATCCCTTGCGCAAACTCCGTGTGCGCTCCGGATTGAATGACTCATGCGCAACCATCGCGTTGGTCATTCCAGGCAGCGTGTAGATCGCCGTGCAACGGTACCGTTCGATCAACGCCAACGCCTCCGCTGGCTCGAATCGTCCTTGCAGAACGAGCGTGGCGCCGTGAGTCAAGGTTGCGCACATCGCATTGGCCGAACCGTATGACCAGAACAGGGGAGGCGATAACAACACCCGGTCGCCGGGCGTGAGCCCTTGCCGTTCGCCAATGTTGTAGCCGTTCTCGATGGTCGCCGCGTGGGTCAGGGGCACGGCTTTGGGATAGGAGGTGGATCCGGATGTATAGAGAATGAGCGCCGGATCTTCCGCGCGCGCGCCATCCCCCGGCGCGAGCGGCAATTCGATCGGCGCGAGATCCGCCCCGAATGAGCCGTACGCCATTGCGCCAACCCACATCGAACTGCCAAGCATCACAACGGTTTGCAGCATGGGATAGTTCTCTCTCTTCCACGACCCTGTGCTTGTAATGGCTGGGATCAGCTCGGCGATATCCTTCGCATACTCCTGGTTCCCGAGCCGGTCCAGCGCAAAAAGTACTTTGATGCGCGAATCCTTGATCAGAAAATCCAGTTCCCTTCGCTTCGACCACGTGCTGAACGGAACAGCCACGGCGCCCAGAGCAGCCACACCGAAACAGATTTCCAACCATTGCGTCCGGTTGTCGAGCATCACCCCGACTCTGTCCGCTTTGCCGACACCCAGCGCTCGTAATCCCGTCGCGATGCGCGCGGCAGATTCACGCAGAGCAGCGTAGGTCGTTGCAACGTCATCACAGATCACCGCCGCGGCCTCAGGGTAGCGCTCGGCCTGCTCACACAGGAGATCGAAAAAAGTTCTACTGTAGGGCGCTCGCATCACCACTCGGTCCCGTCTCAGTTAGATTCCAGTTCGAACCAAAAATCCAACACGTCGCCTTTGCGCTCCTCGGCAAAGCGCGTGATGACGCGTGTGCCGATCTTGAGTTGAGCAGCGGCGCGCGCGGCATCCGTGAGATCGATGCCGCGGAAGTAACCGCCGATCGCCGTGTCCGCGCCGTCGAGCGCAACGTAGCCGAAGGCGTAGGGCGGATCAGGTAGCGTCTTGAACGGCTCGTAGACAAGCGTGAAGGTCTCGATCCTGCCCCCTGGGCCGACCTTCACCCAATCGGTGGTCGGCTCCAAGGTCTGATCCGAAAAGGCGCGCGGGGGAACCAGCACGCGGCCGGACTTGGGATCTAACCGCCCGTAGATCTGGCGGTGATCGCGGATGCTCGCGAAGAAAAAGCTCGCGGTCTCGCCCAGCGCGTGTTCATAAGCTATATTCCAGGATTCCTTGCGTTTCAGTAGTTCCATCACAATCTCCGTGTTTAGGCTTCCACGACCGCGGTTCCAAAGAACTGGTGGTCGCCGCCATTCCCGCTCGCTATGCCGATTCGCGCACCGGGCACCTGATGCCCGCCCGCGCGCCCCCATACCTGCAACGCCGCTTCCGCGATGCGCACCATGGCCGATACCGCAATGGCGTTGGTGCACAACGTGCCACCCGACGGATTCACGGCATTGCTGCCGTTGATATGGAAAGCCCCCTCGCGCAACTTCGCCATGGATCCGCCTAGCGGGGCAAGTCCAGCGGCTTCAATGGCGTGGAACTCGGTATTGCTAAACGGCGCGTACAGTTCGGCGATGTGCACTTGCTTGGCCGGATCCGTGATGCCCGCCATGCGGTAGCTGCGTTCGAAGGAGCGCGAGAGCGCTTTCGCATCGGCGTGGTCCGCCATGACTTTGTTACCCATCCGGTCGCCCAGGTAGTAGCTCTCCGAGCAATGAGCGACGCCGGAAATCCATACGGCGTCGAGGTGGTTGTCACGAATGTAGCGTTCCGAGGCGAGAACCATCGCGCACCCCCCGCTCGACTGCGGACAGGCATCCATCAGTTTGATGGGCCACGCGATGTAGCGCGAGGCGAACACCTCATCCACCGTGACGAGCGCGCGCAGATGCGCCTTCGCGTTGAGCGACGCATTGGCACGGTTCTTCACCGTGATGAGCGCCATGTCTTCCTCGGTCATGCCGTATTTGTGCATCGCGCGCACGGCCGACATGGCGAGCATGGTGATGGTGCCGAGCGGCAACGAACGCTCGTACGTTGGATCCCAGATCTTGTTGAGGATCGTTTGCGAATCGCCGCTCTCGCCGACCTTGTCAGCGCCGGCGGCCAACACCAGATCACAAACGCCGGCAGCAATATGGGTCCAGCCCGTGATGACCGACGAGATGCCGGTCGAGCCCCCGGTGTTGATGCGCATGAAGCGCTTGTTGCGAGCGCCCACCGCGTCCACACCGAGCCGCTCCGCGTTACCGATCCCCAGCAGCGCATCGGGAGCCAGCGAATAGACGACTGCTTCCATATCCGCAAGCTCGCGCCCTGCATCGCGCAGCGCCAAAGCCACCGCCTCGCGCACCAGTTCCGGATAATTGGCATCGTCGCGCCGAGCTTTGAAGTCGGACTGGCCGATGCCGATGATTCCCACTCGTTCTGGATTCATGAGCGTGTGCCCTCACGTTGTTGTTGTGCACTTTGCTCCAACACGACGACGGTGTTGTAGTGCATGGCTGGCCCGCTGGCCGCGTGCGCCACCGCACGGTGCACTCGCGCGAGCTGGTGCGCTCCGGCGCGGCCGCGAATTTGATTGGCCGCCTCCGCGATACGTACGAGCCCCGCACAGAAAATGGGATTGAAGCATTGCGCCCCGCCGGAAAGATTCACCGGCACGGCGCCGCCTCGCATCGTGCGGTGCTTCGCCACATACTCGACCCAATCTTCTCGGCGGCAAAGGCCAAGCCCTTCATAGGCCAAAAGTTCCTGATAGGGCGTGGCATCGCCCACTTCCGCCAGGTCCAAAGCGGTGGCGGGATGCGTAATATTCGCGGCGCCATAGGCTTGTTC
>JBKKAO010000081.1:0-2790 GCA_046714645.1 Burkholderiales bacterium
GCTTCTGCTCGCTCATGCTTTCCCCCGTTATGGTTTTACGTGTGGTGCGATGGACCTCTCGCGCAAGCATTCTTGGAACGGCTCGGCTTAAACCGGGGGAGTATAAGCCTAAGGTTAAACCGGACAGCGCAGGTCTACCGGTCCGAAGCCGTGACGGAGGTACGGGTGGGAGCGAGATCGATCACGCCCCGGCCCCAGCGTTGGGGGATGCTCATGTTGGAGTCGATGCCTTCGCTGTAGGCCACCAAGTGGTACTCACCATTGCCCATGAGTGCGGCCAGTTCTTCGGCGTGGCGCTTAAAGAGTAGGTCTGCTTCGCCGTCGCCGCCTAAGTGGAAGCGCTTCATGCGCAGATCGATGCGATAGCGCGTGTCGCTGAGCTGCCTCTGCGCCACTTCCCAATTGGGGGCGAGGGGGTCGATCACGTAGTAGGCTGCAGCGCCGATAGCGGCCAGGGTCAGAGTGGTCTTGAAAGGATACCGAGCGGCGTCGTTGGCGGCGGTGGCGACTTCCTTGATCGTTGACCGGCACCCAGGTAGGAGGAGAAACATAATGGATACGGCAAGGTGGCTAAGCTTCATGGTCTGTCCAATGGATCCAGGGTGATTTGCATATCGGCCTCGCGCAAGCGGAGTTAAGGTCCGGCTATGGCGACGAGGTCGATTACAATGCGTTCCGCTTGTCCTGCCGCGCGTACGTTCTTGAATTCCCCAGACATAGCCTCCGCCGCTCTCAACGCCTCGCTCGTTCTCGCCAAGCGCATCGACTCTTGTTTGACTCGCGACCGACACCGCTTGCGCCAGCAATTGCGGCGCTTCGATGAAGGGCGCTCGGCCGCGGCCGCCTTGGAAGTCCTGCAAGCGGAGATCGAACGCTCCGCCGCCACCTATTCTGCCCGCCTGGCGGCATTGCCGCGCGTTGAGTATCCCGAGGAACTCCCCGTCTCCCAACGCAAGAGCGACATCGCGGCGGCCATCCGGGACCATCCCGTAGTCATCGTGTGCGGCGAGACCGGCTCGGGCAAGACCACTCAGTTGCCAAAAATTTGCCTGGAGTTGAAGCGAGGTGTGGCAGGCATGATCGCGCACACGCAGCCGCGCAGGATCGCGGCACGCAGCGTAGCGCACCGCATAGCGGCTGAGTTGGGCTCGCCGCTTGGCGAGCAAGTGGGCTACAAAGTGCGTTTCTCGGATAAGGTGAGCGACCACAACTATGTGCGCGTGATGACCGACGGCATTCTGTTGGCGGAAACCCAGGGCGATCGCTACTTGAATGCCTACGACACGTTGATCATCGATGAGGCTCACGAACGCAGTCTCAATATCGACTTTCTCTTGGGTTACGTGCGGCAGTTGCTGGAAAAGCGCCGCGATCTGAAACTCATCATCACCTCCGCGACCATCGACGCCGAGCGCTTCAGCCAGCACTTCGGCGTTGCCCCGGTCATCGAAGTCTCCGGCCGTCTCTATCCGGTGGAGACACGCTACCGGCCCATCTCCGAGGACGAGGAGGAAGAAGACGAGGAGTTGCCGGATGCCATCGTGACGGTGGTGGAGGACTTGTCGCGTCTTTCCGCCAGCGGCGACGTGCTGGTGTTTCTTCCCGGCGAGCGCGAGATTCGCGAGACCGCCGAAGCTCTGCGTAAGCACTTGAAGGCGCGCATCGAGATCCTGCCTTTGTTCGCGCGCCTATCGGCTGAGGAGCAAGAGCGCGTATTCAAACCCTCGGGCCAGCGCCGGGTGGTATTGTCGACCAACGTGGCGGAAACTTCCCTCACCGTGCCCGGCATTAAGTATGTGATCGACTCCGGCCTGGCGCGAGTCAATCGCTACAGCTACCGCAATAAGGTGGAGATGCTACAGATCGAGAAGATCTCGCGCGCCTCCGCCAACCAGCGCGCGGGGCGCTGCGGCCGCGTGATGAGCGGGGTGTGCGTGCGGCTCTACAGCGAGGAGGATTTCGCGCGGCGCACGGAGTTCACCGATCCGGAGATCCTGCGCTCCTCGCTGGCCGGTGTGATCTTGCGCATGAAACTCCTGAAGCTAGGCGAACCGGAGGAGTTTCCCTTCGTCGATGCGCCCAGCCCCAAGGCCATCGCCGATGGCTACCAACTGCTGGGCGAACTCGGCGCGGTGGACGACGAACGCCGCCTCACCCCCGTGGGTGTGCAGTTGGCGAAACTGCCGGTGGACCCCCGAGTCGCGCGCATGATCGTGGCGGCGAAGGAGGAGGGCTGCTTGGCGGAAGTGCTCATCATCGCCGCCGGTTTGGCGATTCGCGATCCCCGTGAACGCCCCCTGGAAAAGCAAGAAGCCGCCGACAGCGCCCATGCTCAGTTCATGGATGAGCGCTCCGAATTTCTCGGATTGCTCAAGCTGTGGAGCTTCTTCGGTGAGGCGCTGCAGCATAAAAAATCCAACCGCCTGCTGGTGAAGTTGTGTCACGACAATTTTCTGTCCTACGTGCGCCTGCGAGAGTGGCGTGAGCTGCATGGCCAACTGGCCGCGCACGTGGGAGAGATGGGTTGGCGAGAGAACGAGAAGCCGGCACGGCCCGAAGAGGTTCATCGCGCACTGCTGGCCGGTCTGCTCGGAAACACCGGCGTCAAATCGGAAGAGGCCGGCGTCTATTTGGGCGCACGCAGCATCAAGTTCTCCATCTTCCCCGGCTCGGCCTTGCGCAAGAAAGGGCCGCCGTGGTTGATGGCGGCGGAACTGACCGAAACCACCAAACTCTACGCCCGCTGCATCGCACCCATCGACCCCGCGTGGTTGGAAAAAGTAGGTAAAC
>JBKKAO010000082.1:0-6338 GCA_046714645.1 Burkholderiales bacterium
GGGGGATGCACTGAGCGGGTCGAGTGGCCCTGCTATTCCGGAAAAGCGCCTCAGGAAGACCGTTGAACCGCCGCCGGTGCCGCGGACCGCAACCAAGCCAGTGGCGGCGCCCGCTCCCCGTCCAGCGCCTCCGGCCAACCGCTCCGGCCCCAAGAAGCTCTCCGCACCTACACCCTCGCAACCGGTGATGGAACTCAACGATCAAGTCATCGTCAACGCGGCACCGGGTGCGGCCCCTCCCATGGGACCCACCATCGCCGATGCCTATCGTGCTTGGAAGTCCGGAAAGCCCGGCCAAGCCAAGTCCATTTATCAGGATATCTTGGAGAATGATGGAAGCAATGTCGATGCATTGCTTGGCATGGCGGGCATCGCCCAACAGCAAGGCAATTCCCAAGACGCATTGAACTACTATGGGCGTGTGATTGAAGCCGACCCGCGCAATAGCTCCGCGCAAGCGGGCATCATCGCCATCGCCGGGCAAGCGGACCCCGCCACCAGTGAGGCGAGGCTAAGACAGTTACTCGCGCGCGAACCATCGGGTTTCTTGCACTTTAGCCTGGGGAACTTGTATGCCCGCCAGAATCAATGGTCACAGGCCCAGCAATCCTATTTCCAGGCCTACCAAATGGATGCGGACAACTCCGACTACGCCTACAACTTGGCGGTCGGATTGGAACACGTCGGCCAGTCGAAATTGGCGATAACTTACTATCGCAAGGCGCTTGATCTGAGCATGAAGCAAGGCCGCGCAACCTTCAATCAGGAGCAGGTGATCGATCGCATCGCGAAACTTTCTCTGCGCGCCAACTAGGCGAGCGCACTTAAGCAAGCATGGCCGAGCAGAAAAAGACCGCGCGACTCGGAGAGGCGCTGATTCAGCAAGGACTGATCAGCGCCGATCAGCTACGAATCGCCCTCACGGAGCAAAAAAAGCACAGCACCCCGCTGGGGCGGTTGTTGGTCAAGCTGGGTTTCGTAACCGAGGCCGTGGTCCGCGACTTGATGGCGCGAACCATCGGCCAAGACAGCATCGATCTCACGCACGTCGTCGTGGACGCAGAAGCCCTGAAGCTCGTGCCCCAGGATTTCGCCCGCCGGCAGCGCGTGCTGCCCATCGCCTACGATGCCATGGAACAAACCCTTACCGTGGCCATCACGGAGACGTTTAATTTGGTTGCCTTGGATCAGCTGCGGGCCAATCTTGGGCAAAACATTCGCATCAAGACCTTCCTGGCCACCGAGGGCCAGCTCGAAGATTACATCGACCGCTTCTATGGCCACGAACTCTCCGTGGATGGCATCTTGCGGGAAATCGAGACGGGAGAGGTCGATTATCTAAGCCTGCAGACCGGCGGCGATGAGTACACCCAACCCATCGTTCGCCTGGTGGATGCACTCCTGGTGGACGCGGTAAAACGCGGTTCATCGGACATTCACCTGGAACCCGAAGCGCACTTTCTGCGCATTCGCTACCGGATCGACGGCGTGCTGGAGCAGGTACGAAGCCTCCATAAGAATTACTGGCCGGGTATCGCGGTGCGCATCAAGGTCATTAGCGGGATGAACATCGCCGAGACGCGCGCGCCGCAAGATGGCCGCATCTCGCTTAACTTGAACGGGCGGCCCGTGGATTTTCGCGTTTCGACCCAGCCCACGATCTATGGCGAGAACATCGTCTTACGGGTGTTGGACCGGGAGAAATCCATCATCAGCTTGGAGCAGATGAAGCTCCCGCGCCCCGTGATGAATACCTTGAGTCTCATGCTGGCTCGCCCGGAAGGCGTATTGATCATCACTGGCCCGACGGGCAGCGGAAAAACCACCACCTTGTATTCGATGTTGACCCAGATCAACAACGAATCGGTGAATATCATGACCATGGAAGACCCCGTGGAGTATCCGGTGGCCATGATTCGCCAGACCTCCGTGAACGAAACCGCGAAGATGGATTTCGCCACGGGTATCCGCTCCATCATGCGGCAGGATCCGGACATTATCTTAGTGGGCGAGGTACGCGACAAAGACACCGCCGAGATGGCTTTTCGCGCCGCCATGACGGGGCATCAAGTTTTCACCACCCTTCACACCAATAGCGCCTTGGGCGCTTTCCCGAGGTTGCTCGACATCGGCATTCTTTCCGACATCCTGGCGGGGAATATCATCGGTGTTATCGCACAGCGCCTCATCCGTGTGCTGTGCGCGGAATGCCGGGAAGCCTACTCCCCTTCGCGGGAAGAACGGCACATTCTCGGAGTAGACGCCGATCTCCCCAGCAAGATCTATCGCGCGGCGGGATGCAAGCGCTGCGGCTTTCGCGGATACCGGGGCCGGGTGGCCATCATGGAGATTCTTCGCATGGATGGCGATTTGGATGAGTTGGTCGCCAAACACGCCACAGCACGGGAGTTGCGAAACGCCGCAACGGAGAAAGGCTACCGCCCCCTGGTCGAGGAAGCCCTCGCACGAGTGATGGACGGCACGACGAGTATCACGGAGATCGCTCGTTCCGTCGATCTGACACAAAAATTTCAATAAACGAATCGTTTCGTTTCGACAGTCTGACCGCCTTCTTCTACTAGATGCCCGCCTATCGCTATAAAGCTATCGACCGGCTCGGACGCCGCGCCAGCGGACAACTCGATGCCAACAACGAGGTGGATCTCGAGCTGCGCTTGAAGCGCATGAACCTTGATCTCATCACCTACCGGCAGTTCCGCACGGATGCCTCCGGGCTCCGGCGCGGCACCGTCAGCCGGCGCGATCTCATCACCCTATGCTTCGATTTGGAACAAATTTCCCGGGCGGGTATTCCGCTGATCGATGGGCTAAAGGACTTGCGCGCCAACACGCCCAACCCGCGCTTTCGCGAGGTTATGTCCTCCTTGGTGGAGGATATCGAAGGCGGAAAGATGCTCTCCCAAGGGATGGCCGCCTTCCCCACCGTCTTCTCCCCGGTTTTCGTAAGCTTGGTGAGAGCCGGGGAACAGGCGGGCCGCTTGACGGAGGTTTTCGAGAGCTTGGCCAACAGCCTTAAATGGCAGGACGAATTGGCTTCGCAAACGCGCCGGCTGTTGATTTACCCCACCTTCGTCCTGGTGGTCGTGCTCTCGGTGATGATGTTTCTGTTGGTGTTCCTGGTGCCGCAGGTGGTGAGCCTGCTCAAGAACATGGGTATGGCCTTGCCCTTGCAAACCCGCATCTTGATCGGCGTTTCCGAGTTCGCCACGAAATATTGGTATCTCATCGTGCTGGCGCCCGTGGTTGTGGCCGCCGGATTGGCGAGCGCGATTCGCACTAATCCGCGCGCGGCCTATTTGTTTGACTACGCCAAACTGCATCTCCCCGTCATCGGACCCATTCTGCAAAAAATTATGTTGGCGCGGTTCGCGAACTTTTTCGCGCTCATGTATCAATCGGGCATTACGATCCTCGACGCCATCAAGACCAGCGAAGACGTCGTGGGCAACCGGGTGATTGCGGAGGCCTTGCAACGCGCGGGACAACAGATCAGTTCGGGAGAGAGTCTCTCCGACACCTTCCAAAACCTTGGGCTGTTTCCACCGTTAGTGGTGCGCATGATGCGCGTGGGAGAAGCCACGGGTGCGCTCGACACGGCCCTACAGAATGTCAACTACTTCTATTCCCGGGACGTGAAGGAATCCGTGGAGAAGGCCCTCAAACTTCTGGAACCCATGTTGACGTTGATTCTCGGATTGCTACTCCTGCTGGTACTGTACTCGGTGCTCACGCCCGTCTACGACATCATCGGCAATCTCAAATTTTGACATGCGGCGCAAGCTTCTCCTGTGTGTATCGGCTTACCATTTGACCGCCGGGGTGTGGTCGCGGGGGCAGCTACGCGCGGTCCAAGAGTTCGCCGACGATGACGCCGGGCAGCGCGAGTTCGTCGCATTCTTGGGCGGGCTGCGCCGTATCCCCATCTATTTTTTGGCGGACACCCTCGACGAGGACTACCGCTTCGAGACCCTACCGCGCGCCACGGGCCAGGACCAGCGCGAACTAATCGATCGCAAACTCAAGCAATCCTACCGAAACTCGCCTTTCTGCACCGCCCAACTGATCTACCGGGACAAGAAGACTAAGCGCGAAGACCGTTATTTCTTCGCGGCGCTTACCAACCCCGAGGGACTGGATCCCTGGCTCAACTTGGTGCTCGCGCGGCGCATGCCCGTGGTGGGTATTTATCTCGCGCCTCTTACGCTGGCGGCGTTTATCCAGTCCATAGGTTTGGGCGATCGAAATACTCTGGCCATATCGCGACACACGGCGGGCTTGCGCCAGAGTTTTTTCAAGAACGGGCAATACCGGGTCAGCCGGCTCACCCTTGCCCGGCCTGACTCCCCTAACGCCCCCGCCGTAAGCTACGCCGAGGAAGTGCGCAACACACGCGGTTACTTGGATGCCCTCAATGTGACCCATGTGGATGAAGCGGTCACCTTGCTCATACTCGATCAAGACGGCTCCCTGGCGGAGCTTGAGGCGGCACTGGACAAGGGAGGCACTAACCTTGATCTGTTGCGCATCGCCCCCAAAGAGTTGGCCGAGCGCTTGGGCCTTACGCTCGATGTCCTGCAAACCCATCGCGATGCCCTACCGCTTCAACTACTGGGGAAAAATCCTCCGGCCACGAACCTTGCGCCACCGGCCGTTACGGGCGGCTACAACCGGATGCAGGCGTCCCAGGTGCTGTATGGCACGGCGGCCGCCATGGCCTCGGTTGCGCTGCTGTGGTTGTCCATCGATCTCATTCGGTCGAGCGCCCTGGATGATGAGGCGCGAGGCTATGCGCTCCACGCCCGGGGCGAGGAGGCCCGCTACAACGAGATCGCGCGGAGCTTTCCGCCCACACCCGCCACATCGGAACAATTGCGGCACGCATCGGAGGCCGCCACCCGTCTGCGCGCCGCTTACCGGACTCCGGACGCCGCATTCCAAGTGTTGGGACAAGCGCTCGATCAAAGTCCAGGCGTCGCTCTTAAGGGCATGGTCTGGAAGCATGAACCCGGCGCGCAAGCCACTCCCCAAACACCGGGGACTTTCGTTCAATCCCTATCCTTCTCCGCCGAGCTGACGCAGTTCAGCGGCGACTACCGCGCCGCCACGTCCCTCATCGATCAATTCGTCGGCTTGCTCAGCGCCCACCCTTCCGTGGCGAGTGCGCAAGCCACCAAGCTCCCGGTTTCCTCCAGTTCCGCGAGCGCGCTTTCCGGCGACACCTCGGCCACCAAAACCGAGCAACCCATCACCGCCCCCTTCGAGGCGGTGATCGTCCTCAAGCCAGGGGTGTAACCCCATGGTGCGCCAGTTCATTCGATACCTGCCGGCGCTCATTCGGCCCCTCCTGGTCCTGCTCGCCACGGTCGTCATGAGCTTCATGGTGATTCGATTCGCCAATCGCTTGGTCACCGAGGCGATACAAAAGCGGGATACACAAGAGCGCGCGCTAGCGGAGGCCAGAAGGCGCGTATACAAGACAGGCGAAGAACGCGACCTGATCCTTAAATTTCTTCCGGCTTACTACCAGTTAGAGAAGGAAGGGCTCGTGGGCGTGGAACGCCGCCTGGACTGGCTCGACGCGCTACGGGTGGCAAATACCCACGCGGATTTATACGGAGTACAGTACGAAATCACCGCCCAGCAACCCTACCCAAAAGGTGAAGTCTTGGGCGCTCCCAGTTTGGAAGTAAGGCATTCGGTCATGAAACTACGCTTTGGTTTGCTGCATGAAGAGGATCTATCGCGCTTCTTGGGCGCGCTCTCGGCCCAGGGATTGGGGACCTTCCTTGTGAATCAGTGTTCTCTCACGCAGATCCGCAAATTGGAACGGCCCGTCAATCAGCCGGCTCTCCAAGCCGACTGCGAACTGTCTTGGATCACCTTAGCGCCCCCGCAACAAAAGGAAGGTAAATCGTGAGACTTCTCACCGCGTTTCTTGTGCTACAGTTTTTCTCGCTATCGTCGTACTCAAACACCGGCACCTACGGCAGATTGTTTCTGACCCCTCAGCAGCGCGCCGCGTTGGAGGACGTACGCCGGCATAAGGTCAAAGAGATACCAAGGCCCGTCAAGAAAGCCGTGGCCGTGGTCCAACCAAAGCCCGAGCGCCCCTCCGGGAACGTTACTCTCAATGGAATCGTTCGCCGCAGTGACGGTGAATCCACCATCTGGGTGAATGGCGTGGCCATGCCAGGGGACGCGCAGACCGGGAAAGTGCAAGTGGCGCCGATGAGCAGCCAGTCGGGGGTGGTGCAAATCCCCCACACGGACTCGGGTGGCCGGGTTGAGCTTAAGGTGGGGCAGAGACTCGATATGTC
>JBKKAO010000083.1:0-2856 GCA_046714645.1 Burkholderiales bacterium
CAGGTGGCGAGAAGCCGGTTCTCGCGCCACATGGTAGCCCTGATGAAAGCCAACGCTGCGCGCGCCTCGCCTGTCCACTCCGGCTTCCCGAGCACTCTTGCGGCGTGGACGAGCCCATGGATCATCAGCGCATTCCAACTCACCAACACCTTGTCGTCACGCCCTGGGCGTACCCGCCATTCTCTTGCCGCGAAGAGCTTGGCCTTAGCGGATTCGATCAATGCGCTCACCCGCTGCACCGTCTTACCAAGTTGTTCCGCTACTCTTTCCAGAGAGACCGAAACGCGTAGATGCCAGAACTCGCGCTCAAAATTAGGTGTGTCCGACAACCCGAAGTGCAGAAACGCGGCCGCATACTCCTCCGAGGTGAGAAGGGCCTGCACTTCCTCGCGCCTCCACACATAAAACTTGCCCTCCACGTGGTCGGAGTCGGCATCCAGAGAAGAATAAAACGCACCTTCGGGTGAGCGCATTTCTCGCAGCACCCAGGCCACGGTCTCCTCGCACACGCGGCGAAACAGCGGCGCGCCGGTGATGGCGTAGGCGTCGGCGTAGAGCGCTAGTAGCGGCCCGTTGTCGTAGAGCATCTTCTCGAAGTGCGGGATGGTCCACGTCTGATCTACGCTGTAACGGCAAAAACCACCGCCAAGCTGGTCATAGATTCCTCCGAGCGCCATCTGCTCCAAGGTATGCAAGGCCACTTGTGTGAGGCCGTGGTCCTTGCGCGAAACCCCATAGCGCAAACAAAAAGCCAGCTCATAGGGATGCGGAAATTTGGGCGCGCTACCCAAGCCGCCATGAGTCTCATCGAAGGAAGCTCTAAGTTCTCGCGCCGCGTTGCCGAGAATCGCGTGTTCGAGTTGAGACTCCTCACCGGGGGTGGTCAGCACGGTTTTCTGGAGCGATTCGCTAAATCGCTGGTTCTGCAGTGTGATCTCGCTACGCTGGACCCCATAGGCACGCGCGATGCGGTGCAATAGATCGCGAAAGCCCGGCAGTTGGTACCGAGAAGTCTTGGGAAAATAGGTGCCGCCAAAGAAGGGCTGCTGATCCGGTGTGAGAAACAAAGTGAGCGGCCAGCCACCTGGGCGGCCCACCAGCATCTGGTGCGCGAGTTGATAGATCTGATCGATATCGGGCCGCTCTTCGCGATCCACTTTGATATTCACGAACAGTTTGTTCATGATGGCGGCCACTTCCGGATCTTCGAAGGATTCGTGCGCCATCACGTGGCACCAGTGACAGGCCGAATAACCAATGGAAAGCAACATCGGCTTGTCCTCCTCTCGCGAGCGCTGCAAAGCCTCCGCCCCCCAGGGATACCAATCCACAGGGTTGTTCGCGTGCTGCTGAAGATAAGGGCTGGTCTCGTGCGCGAGGCGGTTCAATGGCGTTGCTCCGGAGTAGCTGCATGCGGGGCTGCCAAGAAGTATAGCCGTCCAGAAGCAATAGGAATCGTAGAACACGGCGGCACCTCTCCTATGGATCGGTCGTAGCGTGCGGCTAATCGCGGCGTGCCAGCATCGGTCCGCGTACACCGATACCTTTGCCCAGCCGTTAAGCTTCGCCTACGATCAACGCAATGCGCTCGTGGCCGTCCTACTGTCGCTCACCAGTGACGACACCGGCTGGATCGTACACCGCGCTCGCAAGATCGGTGATCCGTAAATCCCATGGAGGAATCAACGATGCGCTTAGTTAAAACTTCGGTACTCGCGTTCGTGTGTTTTGTACCCCTCGCACACGCCGGTCACGGCACGGGGCTCTACATCGGGGGTGGCCTAGGCTGGGCCAATCACGGGGGTGACTGCGATTTTGGACCGGCCACGGCAAGCAGTTGCGACACCAACTCCGTGGGAACCAAAGCCTTCGTGGGTTTCCAGTTCATCGAGCAATTCAGCCTCGAAGCGGGTTACTACGGACTCGGGGAAACGCGAGCCAATCCCGGTGGAAACAGCTTCAAGTTCGAACCCGTGGGCTTGGGATTGCAAGGCGTCGTGCATTTACGTTTGAACGACCAGGTCGTTTTACAACCCAAGATCGGCGCGTTCTTTTGGGACGCCGATACCACCATCAATGGTTCCAAACTGAACGATACGGGTACGTCACTCGTCTTTGGCATAGGTGCGGAGATCGGTCTCGGGCGCAACCTTGCGCTGCGAGTGGACGCTGAGTTCTTCCCCAGTCTAGGCGATGAACTCACCGTTGGGGAGGCGGATATCTCGTTGGTATCGGCGAGCTTGGTGCTACGGTTCTAAGTCCCCGCGCCTTTGCCGCGAGGAGTACAACTCGAGCGAATGCTTATTACCGCGCGCCGGCTACCAGCCACCCACTTTGCCGTCCCACACTTCGCCCACCACCAGTGTGGAGCTCATCAAGGCATGGGCATCGCATCAAGATACGGCCCGAGAAAACGCTCCCCGTTGAAGTGGATCATGTGGTCGGGGTCTTCCGCGATCCACACCTCGGATTCCCAGGCGATGTGCGCTACGAAGGACTGCATCGTTCGGCGATTCTCAAAGGCGGTGACGAACACCAGACCCGCTTTGCAGCCGGCGAACAAGTCCTTGAGTTCCTTACGCCGCTTGCCATCCACCGGCCCTGCGCTCGTTACGGCTTCGATGAGCAGGAGCCAGTTCTTGGCAGTGTAGTGGACGATCACAGACGATCACATCGGGAATCTTGGCGGCGGAATCAAAGGTGACTCCGAGTGCACTCAGGCTTGCCATCTCCAGGTGAACGAACTTGTTTTCGGTATCACCGATGTAGAGGACCACGCCGCCGGGGACGAAGACCGGACAGAAGTGTTCGATGATCGCTTTGATGAGTGGATTCTGGCCTCCGGGCGAGAGCGCC
>JBKKAO010000084.1:0-3891 GCA_046714645.1 Burkholderiales bacterium
GCTCGCCTCCGATACGGCGGGTCCGGCAGTCAAAGAAGAATCCAAGGTAGTCGCAACGGACTCGGTTTTGTTCAAGGATGGGGTGATCTGGGAATCGCTCGACAAGCAGCATTCGTTTGCGGTAAGCGGTCGAATTCAGTTCGACTACCGCAATTACGGCGGCCCTTATGAACTCGCACCCCATAATTTCGACATCCGGCGCGCCTATCTCGGCGCGCGCGGCAAATTCTGGAACCACTACGAGTTTCAAGTGGTCGGTGACTTTGGCGGACTGAGCGGCCCGACTGCCACGGTTTGCACGAATGCCGCCTGTACTTCCACAACGACCGTTCCGACGAGCACGACCTCTCATCTGGATGAAGCTTACTTCAACATTTCATGGTGGAAACAAGCTCGCTTTCGCTTCGGCCAGTTCGATATGCCCTTCAGTTTGGAAACGCTCATGAGCGACCGGTTCACGGATTTCATGGAGCGCTCGATGGGAAGCACCTTCCTGGCGCAAGGTAAAGCGCGCGGGGTAATGGTTTATGGCGTACCAGCCACCGGCTTGTACTATGGGGTGGCGTATTCCAACGGCCAAGGCAAGAACAGCAATGACACCAATCTGGTGGACGACGGTAAACAAGTGACCGCTCGTCTGGCGGCCAACTGGGCTGAAATAGTAGGTCATCGCAGTTCCGTGTACCATGTTGGAGGAGCCTTTTCTGCCGGTGGCATTCCGGCGTCTAGCGCTCCCAGCGCCCGAACCGATGCACGCGGGATCACGTTCTTCGCGCCGGCTCCCTTCACCGGCGGCGAAGTTGATCGCACGCGCCATGGGCTGGAAACGGCCGTCGCCTACGGCCCAGCCAAACTTCAAGGCGAATACATCGTCGCGAACTTCTCGGGCACCAACGCAAGCGGTATCGATTACGACAAAGACATCAGCTCGTACTATATCGACCTGAACTGGTTGGTGACCGGAGAGCACTACGCGGAGGCGTACTCAGGTGGTTTGTTTGGGCGGATCAGGCCAAAGAACAATTTCTCGCCGGCGGGAAACGGCTGGGGGGCGTGGGAGGTCGGCGTTCGCTATACTCAATGGGACGCATCCGAATTTCCAATCCTTGGAACCGGCGCAGCCAACCCTGGAACCGGTGTGTTGATTCCTACATCGACGTTCACGCCGGCCAACGAGGCGAAGGGATACAGCGTCGGGCTGAAATGGATCCTCAACCCGAATACACGCTTCCTGCTGAATTATACGAAGACCGACTTTGCAACTCCCGTTACGATTACTTCGAGCTCTCCGGCTGCCAGCGCCACTACCCGAGATGAGCAAGCAATTACCGTTAGAAGCCAATTCGATTTCTAGAACCACGAGTGCCGTTTGACCACTGCCTTTTGCCGTGCCCTGATTACCACGTAATACCGGGGACGCCGATCACGACGCCCCCGATCGGGGCGGCGAAATACTCTCAAAAGCGGCACCTGCCAATAGGCCTTCTGAGTGCTCCTCCATTAATCTGTGTCTTTTCTGCCAATTTTGCCGGCCAGGAAGAAGTATAGTAAGTGGCTGCCGCGGCATTTGTTGCTGCGAGAGGTACTGCGGGCGAAGCCTGTACAGAGATAGAGAGCGCGGGGCCGCGAGCCGGCGCCGGGAGACGTAACTATTAAAGGTCATATCATGAAGGAAAAGATTTCGGCAATACGCAAAGCCCTTAGCAAGAATTTCAACACCGCTCCAGTGGTGTACTTGCATGGGGAGGGATGCCACCACTTCAGCCTGGAACTGCCGAAGGTGACGCACCGAGTGCACTTCTCGCTCGAGGTTGTGGAGAAGCATGACGCGGGAAATTTCAAGCGGCTATGCAAAGAGGTGGCAACGCACCTGCAACGCAATCCCACCGGACGGCCCAGGCAAGTGCTGGTGACCAGTACCGGCTTGCACGATGAGGAATGGGGGCAGGACAGCGCGACCGCTCCCCACATCGCCGTCCAATAGTCTCTTATCACTCAACTGTTGACGGAATTGGAGAAGATTTTGAACGAACGACACTCTCTCTGGGGGATCAACAAGGGGGCCACCCCTTGTTCCTTTCTGGGGGGATAAACAAGGGGGTTCTCCCCTTGTTCGTAACATGAATCTATTTCCGGCACAACCGTCACCCTGTTTGGTTCCGGCTCCGCCGGCTTGGGTGGATCAGTCCCGTTTCAGTCTGTCATCGTGCTTTGACTAAGGCACCCATTTCGCACCCCGCCGGTGGCGCATCCATTAGCTGCGCCACATGCAGGGCCTGTTGTTGCAAGCTAGAGGTCATCCTCATGGGCGAGGATGACGTCCCAGCGGAAATGATCGAATCGGACCGTTGGGGTGGCCAAGTCATGGCGCGCCTCGATGACGGTTGGTGCATCGCTCTGGACAGAAATACGATGCTTTGCCGGATCTACGACTTCAGGCCGGCAGTCTGCCGGGATTTTTCGGTGGGCGGCACGGAATGCCTGACGGAGCGCGAGGTGGCAGCGACAAGCCGATCCTTCGCTTGTTCCAAGAACTCGACTACTTGATCTCGGGTCACCTGACAAAGCTGCGTAAGTCGAGTCTGACCCCATGACCCCATGACCCCATGACCGAACACTAGAGGTCCTCGGTTTTTAGGCTAGTGTGTTTTGCAATACGCGCCAGCATTATTGGCCCAATTTCCTCACGATCATGGAATGCGAAGACAAAGTCAGGATATCCTTCGCGCGCCAACGTTCTGTGCGAACCCGACTGCCGCTTGACGCGCCACCCAATGCGGAGCAGCGCCGAGAGTACCTTCTGCGACTTAGACGAAGGCCATTGGCTCACGCGGGAACAGACATATGAATAGAATGCGGAAAAGCCTCCCCATGCTCCAAGCGCTCTGCAATTACTCTCAGCGCCAGTACTTGAGCGCGAGACATGGCTTCGTTGCGGTTCGCCCCATAGGCAAGCACACCGGGTAACTCAGGTACTTCGCCTACCCAGCGACCATCGTCTTCCAACTCGGATTCGATCGTGAAGTTCATGATGAATTTGCCTCAGGAAATTGATACCGCCCAAGTTTACTCCGCGGCGGATGGAGACGCCCAACGTGGCGCTAACCGGCGTGCGGCAAGCGTGCCTGCCGCGCGTCCGTGTTGAGCGCGGGGTTGGGCGTCACTGTCCACTCTTGCTACGCTTACGCAGGCTATCGTAGTGTCGAGACCACTGCTCCGCGCGCCAGTGCATCTACTTCGGCGGCGGTGTAGCCGAGAAGCTCGCTGAGCACCTCGTGCGTGTGCTCTCCGAGCCTCGGAGGCGCGCTGTAGCTGTCGAGGGCCGTCTCGCTCAGGTGAATGGCGCTCTTGATTCCCTTCACGTTGCCGGCACTCGCGTGCTGCATCTCGGCGATCATGGCCCGCGCCCTCAGTACCTCGCTGTTGCAGACTTCGGCGACTGTTCTAATCGCCCCACAGGGCACGCCAGCCTCATCAAGCCGTTCGAGCCATTCGTCGCGCGAGCGCTGCTTGATGACTGTCTTCACCAGCGGAACCAGGGCGTCGCGGTTGCGAACGCGGTCGGGCGCGCTCGCAAACCGCCGGTCGTCCGCCAGGTCTGCCAGGCCTGCAGCGGCGCACAAGCGACGCCATAGATCGTCATTTGCGACGCCGAGGTTGATCGAGCCGTCGGATGCCTCGAAAGTCTCGTAGGGGACCTCACCAAGCCGCTCCACCTTGATCACGTCGGCCCCGAGATCGCCGAGCAGCATGGTGCAGTACGGCCCCGAGACCACCCTCGTGTGGTCAAGTACGCGGAGGCCTTCGAGAGGTCGCATGGCTCGGTGCTCAACAAGCCAGCGTGGCGGCTAACTCGGCGAAATTGGCCACGATCAGATCGGGCTGATGCGC
>JBKKAO010000085.1:0-6629 GCA_046714645.1 Burkholderiales bacterium
ACCACCATGGTGTACCAGCCGGTATTCATGACGGAAAGGCCGCGCTCGGTCTTGAGGAAAGTGGGCAACCAGGTGAACACGGAGAAGTAGCCCACCATCATGCCCGTGATCATCAAACTGGCGAGCAGCGTGGTTTTCAGTAGCGCGGGAGAGAAGATCTCCAGGAAATGTCCGCCCGCCTGGCGAACTTTTTCTTGCGTGGCGCTGAACACCTCGGGATCCTTGACGTGCTTGCGAATGTAGAACACCAGAAGCGCCGGCAGGATTCCCGCCCAGAACATCGCACGCCAGGCGACTTCGGCGGGGAGAAGTTCGTAGAGCACGATGAAGAGAATATTAGCCGCGCCCCAACCCACGGCCCATCCGCTTTGCATGAAGCCCACGGCCTTGCCGCGATGCTCGGGCCGGATGATCTCGCCGATCAGCACGGCGCCCACGGCCCACTCGCCGCCGAACCCCAGTCCCTGCAAAGCGCGTGTGACGAGAAGTTGTTCATAGGACGTCGTGAATCCGCAGAGGAAGGTGAAGAACGCGAACCACAAAATAGTGAGCTGAAGGACTCTTACGCGTCCGAACTTGTCGGCGAGGATACCGGCCAGCCAGCCTCCGATGGCCGATGCCAGTACCGTGACCGTGATGATGAAGCCCGCTTGGGTTCTGCTCATCCCCCACACGGCGATGAGGGTGGGTATGACGTAAATGTAGACCATGACGTCGATCGCATCCACCGCCCAACCGCCGAAAGTGGCGGCCAGGGTCTTGCGCTCGTGAGATGTGAGCTCTGTGATCCATGCGAACATGGTCTCCTCCCGGGATGATTGTTATAAACGCGATGATATGGCATAACGCTACCTAGAAGCACCCTGCTGTTGCGGGGCGGAGAACTCAAGGAGAAGTTATGAGAGCATTTCGCTTAGCCCTGGCCACCGTGGCATTGAGTTGGATGTGTTTAGGTCTGGCCCAGGATTTTGAGCGCTCAAGGCCCGAGGAGGTAGGTCTTTCCGCTGCGCGCCTAGAGCGTTTGACTCTCGCATTTCAACGAGAAGTGGACCGTAAGCGCTTACCGGGCGTGGTGATGATGGTGCTGCGCCGCGGCCGCCTAGCCTACTCGCAAGCGCTCGGCACACAGGACGGCGGGAAGCCCATGACGCATGAGGCGGTCTTCCGTTTGTATTCCATGACCAAGCCTTGGGTTTCCGTGGCGGCGATCATGCTGATGGAGGAGGGCGCGCTTCAGCTCACGGACCCCGTCTCCAAGGTCCTTCCCGCCATGAACGCGATGCAGGTCAGCGCGGTGAGGATCGACCCAGCCCTGGGCAAGGTGAGCTACGCGCAAGCGCCCTCTGAGCGCGAGATGACGGTGCAAGATCTCCTGCGGCATACCGCCGGACTCGTATACGGTGAACTCACCGCCAACGCCCCGGTGAAGGAGGCCTACGCCAAGGCCGGTTTCTATTCGCTGGAAGGCAATTTCGATCTTCGCGATGTGACCCCGGCGGAACAGGTGGAGCGCCTTTCCAAAGCGCCGCTCGCCCAGCAACCGGGTACGGTGTTCGAGTACGGCTTGGCGTCCGACCTGTTGGGGCGCGTCGTGGAAGCGGTGAGTGCAAAAAGGCTCTCGGAATTTCTCACCGAGCGTTTGTTCAAGCCGCTGAAAATGAGCGACAGCGGATTTTGGCTGCCTCCGGATAAGCTCTCACGCCTCGCGCAACCCTTCGAGAAAGATCCCAGTACCGGAGCCCCTAACAAATTGATCGACGTGTCGCGCGTGCCTGGGAACGATTCCGGAGGCGCGGGCGGCGTGGCCACCGCCGCCGACTACCTGCGCTTTTGCCAGATGTTGCTCAACGGCGGACAGTTGAATGGGGTACGAGTGCTGAGCCGAACCAGTGTTGCCCTAATGACTGCCGATCATCTCGGAGGAAAGATCCAAACGCCCATCACGCCGGGAGAATTGCTCTTCGGCGTGCAGGGATACACCTTCGGTCTCGGATTCGCCGTACGCCAAGGCGCGGGCGTGGCGCAAGTACCGGGATCGGCCGGTGAATACATGTGGGCGGGCTACGGTGGCACCTACTTCTTTGTCGATCCCAAAGAGGAACTCATCGGAATCTATATGTCGCAAGCGCCGGGTGCCACGCGGCAGTACTATCGGCGTTTGTTCAAGCAACTGGTGTCTCAAGCGGTGGAGGATTGAATATGATTCCCGGTTATCTCCTCATCACCAACAACGTCGACGCCTCGCACGAGAGCGAGTTCAATTCCTGGTATCAAGCCGAGCATTTGAGCGACCGGCTAGAGGTGCCGGGCTTTCTCACAGCGCGCCGTTTCATTGCCGAGGCGAGTGCGCAACGCTATGCGGCGCTGTACGAAACGCAATCGGCCGATGTACTGCGCTCACCGGTCTACGCGGGGTTGCTGCGCGCACCCACGCAGAGGACGCGCGCCATCATGCCGTACTTCAAGGACGTCACGCGCCTCATCGGGCGCGTGGCTTTCAAGCAGGACCGCAGCGCAGGGGGAGTGGTAGCCATAGTGTTCATCGAGCTGCCCAGCGCGAGCGATGACGACGCCCAACATATCGGGGAGATCGCAAGCCGGGCGCAGGCCCTTGGGTTAGCCCCTGAAGCGGTGCGGGTGGTGGTTGCCGAGCAAGATAACGTGGGCGTGAATACGCCCGAATCGAAGTTGCGGCCTGCGGCAGACCGCGCGGCGCACCTGGTGTTGGTGGTGGAATGGTTGCAAGCATCCTCCTCGGATCTGCAAGCGCTGCGAACCTCACTCACGCAAGCGGGATGGAAGGTCGAGACCGATCGAGGCGGGTTGTACCGTCTCCTGTGTGCGCGAACGCGCGAGGCCACGCCATGAGGCTGCAAGGAAAGACCGCCATCATCATCGGCGCCGGGCAGAGCCCCGGACAAGGTATGGGCAATGGCCGCGCCACCGCCCTTCGCTTCGCGCGAGAGGGCGCCAAGATTCTGGCCGTGGACCGAAATCTCGCCGCCGCTGAAGAGACTGCCGCCATGATCGCCGCCGAGAATGGCGAGGCCTCAGCCTTCGAGGCCGATGTGACGCATGAATCCTCCCTTGCCGAGGCGGTTCAATTTGCCCAGCGCCGGTGGGGGCGTATCGATATCCTGCACAACAATGTCGGGGTGAGCATCGCTGGCGGCGACGCTGCGCTGGCGGACATCACCGAGCAAATCTTCGATCGCGTGAGCGCCATCAATCTGCGCGGCACCATCATGGCTTGCAAGCATGTCATTCCCATCATGCGCCAACAGCGCAGCGGTGCCATCATCAATATCTCGTCCATCGCCGCTTGGTGCGATTATCCCTTGGTGGCCTACAAGGCCACCAAGGCGGCCATGATCGCCTTCACGCAGCAACTTGCATTGCAAAACGCCGCCTATGGCGTGCGCGCCAATGTCATTCTTCCTGGGTTGATGGATACGCCCATGGCAGTGGATACGCGGGCGCGAACCGGAGGCAAGAGCCGCGCGGCGGTCGCCGCCCACCGCGACGCGAAAGTGCCGTTACGAAACAAGATGGGTACGGCTTGGGATGTGGCCAACGCGGCATTATTTTTGGATTCAGATGAGGCGAATTTCATTACCGGCGTGGCCTTGCCCGTCGATGGCGGGGCGCTAGTACGGATCGGCTGACCTCCATTGCCTCGGCAGCACAGACCATGATCCTGCCCCGCATCATTCACTGTCTCGCGTCGTGCTGCGATGCGTTGCACTCGCTGTAACGCCGAGAATTCCGCCGGCGCGTCTTTTTGCGAAGACTGCGGCACGCGCCTGGAGCTCGCTTGCCCGCTTTGTGGTGCTACGGTCTCCGCGGGCAAAAAATTCTGCCGCAATTGTGGGAACTCTCTCGCCGCCGGCTCCGCGCCCGCCACTTCAGCTTCCCCTCAGACCTATACTCCAACTCACCTCGCCGAGAAGATTCTGACCTCGAAGAGCGCGCTCGAAGGCGAACGTAAGCAGGTTACGGTGCTGTTCGCGGATCTGAAAGGCTCGATGGAATTGCTGGCCGAGCGCGATCCCGAGGAGGCTCGCAAGATTCTCGACCCCGTACTAGAGCGCATGATGGAGGCGGTGCATCACTTCGAAGGCACGGTGAACCAAGTGATGGGCGATGGCATCATGGCCTTGTTCGGCGCGCCCTTAGCGCACGAGGATCATGCCGTGCGAGGATGCTATGCGGCGCTCATGATGCAAGCGTCCGTGAAACGTTACGCGGAAGAAGTTCGTCGTACCGTAGGGGTGCCGTTGCACATCCGCGCCGGATTGAACTCCGGCGAGGTGGTGGTGCGCTCCATCGGTAGCGATCTGCGCATGGATTACTCCGCAATCGGCCAAACCACCCATCTGGCCGCGCGCATGGAGCAAACGGCCATGCCCGGTTCGGTCCTGCTTGCGCCAAACACACTCAAACTGGCGGAGGGCTACGTGCAGGTGCAGCCTCTCGGACCGGTCAGCGTCAAGGGCATGAGCGAGCCAGTAGAGGTCTTCGAACTGATCGGTGTTTCGGCCATGCGCTCGCGTATCCAGGCAGCGGCCGCACGGGGATTGACCCATTTCATCGGTCGCGGACGTGAGTTGGAAGTCCTAGCCGAGGCATATTCCAAGGCGGGCGAAGGTAAAGGACAAATCGTCGCCCTGATGGGTGAGCCCGGGGTCGGCAAGTCACGCCTGTTTTGGGAGTTCACGCACTCGCACCGAAGCCAAGCTTGGCTTGTTATCGACGCAGGGTCGGTGTCCTACGGTAAAGCCACGCCTTATCTGCCGGTGATCGATTTGCTGCGAGCCTATTTCCATATCGAAGAACGCGACGATGGGCGGCGAGTCCGTGAGCGGGTCATGGGCAAGTTACTCACACTCGACCGCCAGCTCGAATCGGTGGTCGCACCCATGCTCTCCTTGCTTAACGTGCCGGTGGAGGATTTGGAATGGGAACGTCTCGATCCGCCACAGCGCCGCCAACGCATTCTCGACTCTTGCAAGCGATTGTTGTTACGAGAAAGCCAAGTGCAGCCACTTCTCCTGGTATTCGAGGACTTGCATTGGGTCGATAGCGAGACTCAGGCTTTGTTGGACATGTTGGTGGACGCTCTAGCGGCCGCGCGCGTGTTGCTGCTCGTCAACTATCGCCCGGAGTATCAAAACAAATGGGCTGGAAAGACTTACTGTACTCAGCTTCGCATAGACCCGTTGACTGGTGAAAGCGCCGAAGCATTGCTAGAGACGCTGCTCGGGAGCCACACCTCTCTTATCCCGTTCAAGAGAGCGCTTGTCGAGCGCACCGAAGGTAATCCCCTGTTCATCGAGGAGAGTGTGCGCACGATGGTGGAAACGGGTGCGCTTCAGGGTATGCGGGGAGATTACCGGCTTAGCGTACCGCTGGAGGCGATTCAAGTACCGGCGACGGTTCAGGCCGTCCTGGCGGCACGGATTGATCGCCTTGCGCCTGAGGATAAGCGCCTGCTGCAGACAGCCTCGGTCATCGGCAAGGACGTGCCACTCGCATTGCTCCAACCGATCGCTGAACTCGCCGAGGAGGCGCTTCAACGCAGCTTCGCGCGCTTGCAGCAGGCCGAGTTTGTCTATGAGACGAAGTTGTTTCCCGACCTGGAGTACACCTTCAAGCACGCCCTGACCCATGAGGTGACCTATGGGAGTCTTCTTCAGGAGCGACGCCGGACGCTGCATGCGCAGATCGTCGAAGCCATCGAGCGCCGCTATCCGAACCGGCTTGCCGAACACATAGACCCACTAGCCCATCACGCCTTTCGAGGTGAAGTGTGGGGCAAGGCGGTACGCTACCTGCGGCAGTCCGGGGCGAGGGCAATTACACGTTCCGCCTACACGGAGGCGCTGACCGTGTTCGAGGCTGCACTCGCCGCCGCTGAGCATCTGCCGGCCGAGCGCTATCGCACCGAATTGATGGTCGATATCCGCTTCGATATCCGGAACGCCTTATGGCCGATGGGAGAACTTGAGCGATGTGCTGTTCGGCTGCACGAAGCTCAAGCGTACATCGACACGCTCGGTGACCCGCAGCGGCATGCACGTTTGCTGTGCTTCCTCACGGTCCAATTCGAGATGTCCGGCGACCAGCAGCGCGCCATCGAATCGGGCCGCCGGGCTGTCGCGGTCGCCGCGCAAGCGCGCCATCGGCAACGACTTGCGCATGGACTACACTGCGGTGGGCCAGACCACTCACCTTGCCGCCCGGATGGAACAACTGGCCCTGCCTGGCAGCGTGCGGCTGACCGCGGAGACGGTGCGGTTAGTCGAGGGCTACGTCGAAGTGAGATCGCTCGGCCCCATTCCCGTGAAGGGTCTCGCGGACCCGGTCGAGATATACGAGCTAACAGGGGCGGGCCAAGCGCGCACACGCCTGCAAGCCGCGGCGCTGCACGGCCTCACGCGCTTCGTGGGCCGCGAGGCGGAAGTGGAGCATCTGCGCCGGGTTCTCACCCAGGCGGATGCGGGCCATGGCCAGGTGGTCGCCATCGTAGGCGAGGCCGGAGTGGGCAAGTCCCGGCTGGTCTACGAGTTCACTCACTCGCACCGGGTGCAGGAGTGGCTGATCCTGGAGGCCTCGTCGGTGTCCTACGG
>JBKKAO010000086.1:0-6543 GCA_046714645.1 Burkholderiales bacterium
GCGCTGAAATCGCCGGTAAAGTGCAGGTTGATGTCCTCCATGGGGATCACTTGCGCGTAGCACCCGCCTGCTGCCCCGCCTTTAGCGCCAAACACCGGACCCAAGCTCGGTTCCCGCAGGCACACGATTGCTTTCTTGCCAATGCGATTGAGGGCATCGCCCAATCCCACGGTGGTGGTGGTCTTGCCCTCGCCGGCCGGAGTGGGATTGATGGCGCTGACCAGGATCAGGTTGCTACTCGGCCGTGGCGGCAGACAGGCGAGGTAGGCGAGCGAGATCTTCGCCTTGTAGTGCCCGTAGGGTTCTAACACCTCGGCGGGAATGCCAAGGCGTTCCTGGGCGAGTTGGGCAATTCGTTGCAGTGTGGCCTGTTGCGCGATCTCAATATCTGACAGCATGGGTGGAGCCTTGGAGTTGAAAGCGCGCAAGTCTAGTCAAAGGGGTTGGTCCGGAACAAGTGTTTGTTGCGCCGCAGCCTGGCCGAAGAGGAAAGCGACTAAAATTCAGTGATTCTTAGCTCCAGGCCGACGCCGATGACCGCTGTCCATATCCACTCCGGCATGACCGGACCGCTTATCAAGCTCGAGTCCCAGATCGTTCAAAACCATCATGCCATCGAGCATTGGTTCCGCACGCAATGGCAAGACCACGCCGCGCCCTTCTACGCTTCGGTGGATTTGCGCAACAGCGGATTCAAACTGGCGCCAGTGGACACCAACCTATTCCCCGGCGGGTTCAACAACCTGAAGCCTGAGTTTCTGCCGCTGTGCGTGCAAGCGCTGATGACCTCGGTGCAGAAGATCTGTCCGGAAGCCAAGGGCGCGCTGCTCATCCCCGAGAACCACACGCGCAACACCTTCTACCTGCAAAACGTGGTGCAAATCCGAACCATGCTGCGCATGGCGGGGATGAAAGTGCGCGTGGGGACACTTATCCCCGACATCAAGGCGCCTACCGACATCGACTTGCCCGGCGGCGCTAAGCTTACCTTGGAGCCCTTAGTGCGCCGTGGAAACCGGCTGGGCCTCGCGGATTTCGATCCCTGTGTGGTGCTGCTCAACAACGACCTCTCTGGCGGTGTGCCGGAGATTCTGGAGAACTTGGAGCAGCAAGTGATTCCGCCCGTGTACGCGGGATGGGCCACGCGTCGCAAGTCCCAGCACTTCGGTGCCTACAGCCGGGTCGCCAAGGAGTTCGCGCAATTGATCGGTATCGACCCATGGACCGTCGATCCCTACTTCGCCACCTGCGGCGAAATTAACTTCCACGAACGCACGGGCGAGGAGTGCCTCACCGGCCACGTTGGCAATATCCTGGATCGCATCCGCACCAAGTACAAGGAACACGGCATCGATCGTGATCCCTTCGTCATCGTCAAGGCGGACGCCGGCACCTACGGCATGGGCATCATGTCGGTGAAAGATCCCTCGGAGGTCAAGGACCTCAACCGCAAAGAGCGCAACAAGATGTCCGTGCTGAAGGAGGGCTTGGCCGTCTCCGACGTCATGGTGCAAGAAGGCGTGTACACCTTCGAGAGCGTCAACGAGGCCGTGGCCGAACCGGTGATCTACATGATCGATCAGTTTGTCGTGGGCGGTTTCTACCGTGTGCACACCAGCCGCGGTATCGACGAGAACTTGAACGCGCCCGGCATGCAATTCGTTCCGCTACCCTTCGAGCGTGCTTGTTTGATGCCGGACCCCGCCGCCAATCCCGGCAGCATGGAGAACCGCTTTTACGTCTACGGTGTGGTCGCGCGCTTGGCCTTGCTCGCCGCGGCCATCGAGATTGAGGAACTGGCTCAAAGTTATGAGGACGGCACCATGCAGATCCCGCGCCGTGCGGCTGCTTGATGAACCTGCTCTTCGTCCTCGATCCGCTCGGCGGCGTCAAAACCTATAAGGACTCTTCCTTTGCCATGATGGAAGAGGCGGCGGCGCGAAAGCACGCGCTATTCACCGCCATGCAAGAGGACGTTTTCTGCCGCGCCGGGCGGGTCCTTGCCCGCGCCATGCCCATCAGCCTCACCGGAGATAAGACCGGCTGGTACCGGGCGCAGCCGGTGCACGAAGTGGAACTCAATCATTTCGATGCGGTGCTTATGCGCAAGGATCCGCCCTTCGACATGGAGTATGTTTACAGCACCTATCTGCTGGAGTTGGGGGAGGGGCAAGGCGCGCGCGTGTTTAACCGGCCGCAGGCGCTGCGGGACTATAACGAGAAGTTCTCTATCATGCGCTTCCCTCAATTCACCGCGCCCACGCTCATCACCCGGCTTGAGGATGAGATTCGCGCCTTCATCAAGGAACACAAGGATATCGTGTTGAAACCCTTGGACGGCATGGGTGGCGCATCCGTGTTTCGTATCAACGGCAGCGATCCTAACATCAGCGTCATCATCGAGACCCTCACCGAATTCGGCGCGCGCACGGTGATGGCGCAGCGTTACATCCCGGAGATCGCGCAAGGCGACAAGCGCGTGCTGGTGATCGATGGCGAACCGGCGCCCTACGCCCTGGCTCGGATTCCAAAACCAGGGGAGAGCCGGGGCAATCTCGCCGCGGGCGGGCGTGGAGTGGCGCAGCCGCTTTCGGCGAGGGACCGGGAGATTGCGCAAACTGTCGGGCGCGAGATCAGGAACGACGGTTTGTTGTTGGTGGGGCTGGATGTGATCGGGGATTATCTGACGGAGATCAACGTCACCAGTCCAACTTGTATGCGTGAGATTCACGATCAGACGGGTTTCAGTGCCGCCGCCATGGTCATCGATGCGCTCGAAAAAGCTACCGCGGGCCGCTGAATGGTCGGAATCCTCATCGTTGCCCACGGTTCCCTAGGCAAAAGCTTGATCGATTGCGCGGCGCACGTGTTCGGCGCACGGCCGCCGCAGCTGGAGCAAATCGAGATTGGCCCCAATCAGGATCCGCAGGAAGTCCTCGCGCGAGCCGGGAATCTCGTGAGCCAACTCGATCAGGGCGATGGTGTGCTGATCTTAAGCGATCTGGTGGGGGCGACGCCCTGCAATATCGTCTGCAATGTGCTTAACTCAGGTCGCGTAGAGGGGGTCAGCGGAGTTAATCTTTCTATGCTGATGCGCGCCATTACCTACCGGCGCGAATCCTTGTCCACGATCGTGCAAAAAGCCATGGCGGGTGGTATGGACGGCATACAACATTTGGCGAACAACAATGCAGCAACGTGACATCGAGATCATCAACAAGCTAGGGCTGCACGCTCGCGCCTCGGCCAAGTTGACGCAACTCGCGGGGCAGTTCCAGTGCGAAGTCTGGATCGCCAAGGCCAGCAGAAAGGTCAACGCCAAGAGCATCATGGGCGTCATGATGCTGGCCGCTGCCAAGGGCTCCACCGTCACCCTGGAAACTACGGGGACCGATGAAGGTGCGGCGATGGAAGCGTTGGTGAAGTTGATACTCGGGCGGTTTGATGAGAGTGAATAGGGTGAGGCGTGATGTGCACTGTGGTGGGCTTACGCCCCACGCCCCACGCCTCACGCCTCACGCAAAATGAGTTTCACCCTCCACGGCATCGGTGTTTCTTCCGGCATCGCCATCGGGCGCGCGCACTTGCTCTCGCACGCCGAGTTAGAAGTGGCGCATTACACCATCGCACCGGAAAACGTAGCGCAGGAACAGGTCCGGTTCGACGCTGCGATTCAGTCTGCGCGCAACGAGCTGAGTTCGCTTGCGGAGCACATTCCCGCCAATTCGCCACCGGAGTTCGAGGGATTCCTCAACCTCCACCTGATGATTCTGAGCGACGCGACGATCTCGGAAACCCCGAAGCACTTGATCGCCACGCAGCGCTGCAATGCCGAATGGGCGCTATCGCAGCAGGCCGAAGAGCTCATCGACCAGTTCGAACGCGTTGAGGACGAGTATCTGCGCGAACGCCAGGCCGATGTGGTGCAGGTGGTGGAACGCGTTTTGAAAGTGTTGACGGGGCAGTCTCGGAATATTCCCCAGGCTCGCGACGACGATGCGAGTGTTCTAGTCGCGCATGATCTGAGCCCGGCCGACGTCATAGTGTTCAAGAAGCACCGTTACCTGAGCTTCGTTACCGATGTGGGTGGCCTCACCTCGCACACCGCGATTCTCGCCCACAGCTTGAACATCCCCTCCATTGTTGCCCTGCATCACGCACGGCGGTTAATCCGCGAGAACGAACTACTCATCGTGGACGGCACCAATGGCGTGGTCATCGTCGATCCCGATGTCAATGTCTTGCGGGAATACGAGCTTCGCCGCGAGGAGTGGGAACTCGAACGGCAGAAACTGGGCCGCCTCAAGACCACGCGCGCCGCCACTTTTGATGGCACCCGTGTCGAATTGCACGCCAATATCGAGTTGCCGGACGACGTCCACCAAGCGAAGGACAATCACGCCGCGGGCATCGGACTGTTTCGCAGCGAATTCTTGTTTCTCAATCGCGACAAGTTGCCCGATGAGGAGGAGCAGTTCGAAGCCTACCGAAAAGTGGCCTCGGAAATGGACGGATGCCCCGTTACGGTTCGCACCCTAGACCTAGGTGCCGATAAGACGCTGAAAAATGCCGAAAGAGTCGCGCCCAACCCGGCCTTGGGCCTGCGCGCTATCCGCTTTTGCCTGGCGGAACCCCAGATGTTTCACACGCAATTGCGCGCCATCTTGCGCGCCTCTCACTACGGCGAAATCAAGATTCTGATTCCCATGCTCTCCACGGTCTACGAGCTGAATCAGACCCTGCATCTCATCGGCGAAGCGAAGAAGAGCTTGGACGCCGAGGGCGTTCCCTACGACAAATCGGTGCCCATCGGCGGTATGGTGGAGGTGCCGGCTGCCGCGCTTGCGCTGCCGCTATTCGCGCGCAAACTCGATTTTCTTTCCATCGGCACTAACGATCTCATCCAATACACCCTGGCCATCGACCGCACCGATGACGAGGTGGCCTATCTCTACGATCCGCTGCATCCCGCTATTGTGAATCTGGTGGCCCACATCATTCGCACCGCCCACAAACTCGGGAAACCGGTGGCCGTGTGCGGTGAGATGGCGGGCGATGTCAAGCTCACCCGCATGTTGCTGGGTTTCGGGCTGCGCCAATTCTCCATGCATCCTGCTCACCTGCTCGAGGTCAAGCAACAAGTGCTGAAGACCGATTTGCAAGAGGTGACGAGCCTCGCCAATCGCATGTTGAAGGCGGAAGATCCGGAGAAGATTCGAACCTTGCTCGATAAGATGAACGCGTGAGGGCCGAAGCCGAGCAACTCGAGGCGTCCCTCGCGCACGGGTTGAAGAGTTTGTACGTGATCACCGGCGATGAGTTACTCCTTGCCCTGGAAGCGGCGGACCTCATTCGCTCGCAGGCGCGCGGCGCCGGCTATTCTGAGCGCGAAACTTTTATCGTTGAGGCGGGATTCGAATGGGCAAGACTCTTGGAGGCTGGCCAGAGCCTGTCCTTGTTCTCCACGCAGCGCATGATCGATCTGCGCATTCCCTCGGGTAAGCCCGGAGCCGAAGGCTCGCAAATGTTGCAGCGCTATGCGCAACGCTTGCCGCCCGATGTGCTGACCTTGATCACCTTGCCCAAACTCGACCGCCAGACTCAGGCGAGCGCATGGTTCAGCGCGCTGGAGAGTAAGGGTGTCGTGGTCAACGCCGATCCCATCACCGTAGACCGCTTAGGCCCTTGGTTGCGCCAGCGCTTGCAGCGCCAAGGACAAGAGGCCGGCGATCAAACTCTGAACTTTATCGCCGATCGCGTACAAGGCAATCTACTCGCAGCGCACCAAGAGGTCCTCAAACTCGGATTGCTGTTCCCCCGCGGCAAACTTGACTTGGAAGCGGTGAAACAAGCGGTGATCGACGTCGCGCGCTTCGACGTCTTTCAGTTGGGCGAAGCGATTCTCGGTGCCGACCGCCAGCGCTTCGTTAGAGTCATGGATGGGTTGCGAAATGAAGGCACCAGCGGGGTCTTCGTCCTGTGGGCCATCGTCGAGGAAATCCGGGCGTTGAAGCGCGTGGGCCAATTGGTCGATGAAGGCCGGCCCGTGGCTCAAGCCATGCGCGATTCGAGAGTCTGGGGGGGGCGCGCACGCTTGCTTCCCAACGCCCTGCGCCGCCTGAAACCCCGCGAACTCGACAACTGTCTGCTGCGCGCCGCCAAGGTGGATCGCATGCTCAAGGGCTTGGAAAAGCGCGATCCTTGGGACGCGATGGTGGACTTAGGATTGCGCCTGATGCAGGCCTCTCCTCCCGCCCAGCGCGGGAGTACCCGAACCAATGTCGCGTAGGGCGTGCACCGCGCGCGGTTATTCCACCTTCGCGCCGGACCTTCTCACTACCTCGGCCCAGCGTTTCATCTCGACCCCCAGTAACTCGGCAAATTGCTCTGGCGTATTCGTCATGGACTCCGAGCCGGCGTTGCGCAGAAACTCCTGCACTTCCGGGTGCGCCATCGCTTTCGCTATGGCAGCGTTGAGCGTGTCGATGATCGGCCGGGGCGTGCCTGCTGGCGCGAAGAAGCCTCCCCATGCCGACATCTCCA
>JBKKAO010000087.1:0-22966 GCA_046714645.1 Burkholderiales bacterium
CCTCCCGCCTCCCGCCTCACGCCTCACGCCTCACGCCTCACGCATAGTACGAACGTACTAGCCCGCTTAGTTCCATCGTTCCCCCAATAAAGGCCCGCTCGTCTCATGAGCGCGATGGTGGTCGTGCGTAAAGTACGCACATCGCAAACCGCCACACAAAGAAATCCAATCATGCAAGAGAGCCAGCAATCGATCCGAGTTCTTCTGGTGGATGACCATGAGCACGTGCTCTACGGCATGTGCCAGTTGGTGAACGGCGAAAGCCCGCGCATGACGGTTGTTGCTACCGCGCGCAGTGCGAAAGAAGCGCGCGAGGCTTTGAGACAGCACCGCTTCGATGTGGTGGTCATGGATGTGTTCTTGGGTGATGAAATCAGCCTTGCTTATCTGCCCGAACTGGTCGAGGTCCATGGCGCGCAATTGATCGTGCTCACCAGTCTCACGGATGTATCCCTTTATCGCCAGGCCAGTCAGTGCGGTGCCAAGGCGGTGGTGCAAAAGGGCGAATCGGGAACCGTGCTGCTTCGAGAAATCGAGCGCGTTCACAAGTTGTCCATGAATCGCGGGACCCCCATGGCCAAGCTTTAAGAATTTGCGGCTCTGTGATCGAGCTAGGCGACCACAGAGCCGCAATGAAGACCCCCGCGCCACCGCGCGGGAATTTTTGACTAAACGTAAAGGAGATTTACCATGAACAAACTGATGACTGGCATTAAGCGTTTTGTGCAGGACGAAGAAGGTGTGACGATGGTCGAGTACGGCTTGATCGCCGCGCTCATCGCGATCGTTTGTATTGCAGCGATCACGGCAGTTGGTACCAATTTGAACGTCGTGTTTGAAAGCATTCGCGATTGCTTGAAATCCCCGCCCGGAGGCATTTGCGCCTAATTTTCTAGAGCAAGTGGGCCGGAGAATTGCTCTCCGGCCCATTCTCCAGATTGTTATTAACGGGAGCGACCATGACCGAGGCGATGTCCGAATTACTGCGAATTGCTAGAGACGAGGATGGGGTCACCACCATCGAATATGCCCTGATGGCCGCTCTGATCGCCATCACTTGCTTTCTAGCTGTCTCTGCCTTTGGCGTGAATTTGAGATTGCTCTATACCAAAGTGTGTAACGAAGTGACCTCCGCCATCTCGGGGGCGCCCGCATGCTGAAATTCGGACGAGAAAAGGACTGATATGCCGCAAGCTGAATGGATCGCACTGGCCGAGCTTCTCGGGATGCTGTTGCTCGGTCCCCGAACCGGCGTGCTCATCGCGCTCCTGGTACTCGCCGCGGCGCTCGATGTACGCAGCCACCGCATCCCCAATTGGCTGGTGTTTGGCGGTGCCGTATACGGAATTCTTAGTATGAGCCTGTTCCCGGCAATGCCCAGCGATACATGGATTGAATCATTAAAAGGCCTAGGCCTCGGCCTGGGTCTGTTGCTTCCCTTCTATCTTCTGCGCACCATGGGCGCGGGCGACGTGAAGTTAATGGCCATGGCCGGTGCTT
Organism: Burkholderiales bacterium; assembly: GCA_046714645.1. Taxonomy (GTDB): domain Bacteria; phylum Pseudomonadota; class Gammaproteobacteria; order Burkholderiales; family SHXO01; genus SHXO01. The sequence goes on from JBKKAO010000087.1 coordinate 1,501, forward strand.
TCCTCGGCCCCATGCACACCGTTTATGCCGTGCTCGCCACCTTGCTTGCCGGCGGTTTACTAGCTATTAGTGTGGCGCTGGCCTCGGGAGCGCTCCGCCGAACCTTGCACAACCTGTACCTCATGACCTTCGGCGCCGCATTGCAAATCGCAAGCGGCACCAAGCCCGACCTTTCGGTGGCGGCCAGCTCAAGCACGATCAAGCTTCCCTATGGCGTGGCCATTGCTACGGGGACCACCGGCTACCTAGTCGCCCGCCTGTTCGGATTTTTCTCCTAAGAAAAGCTTATGACCGTCCACTCCTTCACCAGCCCGATGCAGACCGACCACACCGCGCGCCCCATTCTTCGGATGCCGCGCACCGTGGAAGAGACTGGAGTCGATCTCTCCTTCCTGGTGGAGTTGCTGACCAAGATATTATATGTACGTGGCCAGTTGCGCCTGCCCGAAATTTCCGCGCATGCCAAGCTTTCGCCCGGCGTGCTGGAATCCGTGCTGGCGTTCATGCGCAGCGAGCGGCTATGCGAAATGGTCCGCCGCGGGGAGACGGAAGGCACCATGGCCTACAACCTCACCGATCTTGGCCGCACGAGGGCATTGGACTTTCTACAGCGCTGCCAGTACGCGGGGCCCGCGCCGGTGAGTCTGGAGGCCTACATCGCGCAAGTGCAGCAGCAAACCATCGCCAATATGCGGGTGACCCGGGAGACTCTCAAGGAAGCGTTCTCGGGCATCGTCATTCAAGAACACTTGCTCTATCAATTCGGCGCCGCCATGAATTCCGGGCGCGCCATCTTCGTGTATGGTCCTGCCGGAAGCGGCAAGACCTTCATCTCCGAACGCCTGGTCAATCTGATGTCCGGGGACGTCTCGGTGCCTTACGCGGTGGTGGTGGATAACGAAGTCATTCAAGTGTTCGACGCGGTCGTGCACCAGCCGGTCGAAACTCCGGCGGTGGCTTCCAGCGTGCTCGACCGGGGCCGTCACAACGATGCACGCTGGGTGCAATGCCGCCGGCCCGTGGTTCTCACCGGTGCGGAACTTACCCTGTCAATGGTCGATCTGGAATTCGACCAGAAGGCCCGTTTCTACCAAGCACCCCCGCAAGTCAAAGCCAATGGCGGACTTTTTATCGTGGACGATCTGGGCCGCCAACTGGTCTCGGCCCGAGACTTAATGAACCGCTGGATCGTGCCGCTGGACCGCCAAGTCGATTATCTGGCCCTACACACGGGCAAGAAGTTTCTGATTCCCTTCGATGTGATCGTGGTGTTTTCTTCGAACATGAAGCCCTCTGAGCTGGCGGATGAAGCCTTTTTGCGCCGCCTAGGTTACAAGATTTTCGTCGGCCCTTTAGCGGAGGAACAGTACCGCGGAATCTTCGTTCAAGTCTGCCAGGATCTCGGGATTCCATTCACTGAAGAAGGTTACGCCCATCTTCTGAAGCAACGCCATGAGAAAGACAACAAAGCACTCATGGCCTGTTACCCGCGCGACATTCTTCAACAGGTGCGCGACATCGCGCGCTTCAATGGAGTCAAGCCGGAGCTTTCCCCCGCGCTAGTCGATTGGGCTTGGAACAACTACTTCACCCGTGAATGATGGGAATCATCGCACACGGTTTCTCAGATCTTTAGCGTTCATATACGAGGTTGCAAATGAAAAATCCCAGAGCAGTATTGATGTTCATCATCGCCGTGGTGATCGGATTGGGCGCATCCGTGGTGGCGGCCGGTTGGGTCGCACAGAAAAGCAGCGGTGGAAGCAAGATCGTGGTGGCGGCGGTGGATATCGAACTCGGTAACCGGCTGACTCCGGAGATGCTGAAGACCGTCGAATGGCCCAGCGGCAGTATTCCCAATGGCGCCGTCGAGGACCCGAAGACTTTGCAGGACCGCGTCGTGAAAACCAACATCCTGCGCGGCGAGCCTGTGCAAGAGTCCAAGCTCGCACCCTTAGGCAGCAAGGGTGGGCTCTCCGCGGTGATCGAAGAAGGCAAGCGCGCCATGACCGTGCGCGTGAACGACGTGGTGGGCGTCGCGGGCTTCGCACTGCCGGGCAACTACGTGGACATCGTGGTGAGCACGCAGTTGGACAATGAAACTCGCGGCGGAGACAAACAGATTTCCAAAATCGTGCTGGAGCACATTCTCGTGCTGGCCGTGGCACAAGAAGCCAACCGGGACGAAACCAAGCCCAAGGTGGTGAATGCGGTCACCTTGGAGGTCACGCCGGATCAGGCGGAGAAGCTGGACCTTGCCCGCAGCGTGGGCAGCTTGTCGTTGATGCTTCGCAATCAAGTGGACAAGGTTGGCGTGGACACGCAGGGCATCATGAAATCTCAGTTACTCGCCGGCGATCAAGTGCTTGCGCTCCCGGAAGCGCCTAAGCCCGCGAAGCCTGCCCCCCGCGGAACCAAAAAGAGAATCGTCACCGCGGCGAAGGCTCCTGAACCCAAACCCGTGGCGGACGAAACGCGCATTTGCGTCGAGGTAATCAAGGGACACACCAAGACAGTGGAATGTTTCTAGAAACTGGTTCTTGCCAATCAATCGCACCAGAAGGAATCGAGCTATGAATTTGCAGAAACCAATCAGCCGGATAGTGGAAGATCTGCGGCAACTGGCACCCGTTCTCTCCGCCTGCGCGCTACTCGGAGTCTCATCGGTGTCGCTGGCCGCCGAACCAAACGGATCGAACAAGCCACGGCTCGCCGCGCCTTGTTCGGCGATCCAAATGGCGGAAGTCGCCACCATCACGCTGGGTAAATCTACCCTGGTGAAATTGCCGACACAAGCTGTGCGCGTACTCGTGGGTGGCCTTCCAGCCGGTTATGCCGGCCGGCCGGTCGATACTGACGACGAGCCGGAAAATCCTAAGCAGAGGATGCCGAGAGGCGGCGCGCAAGCGTCTCAGGGCCAAGCCAAGACAGGCGTCGCCGATGTGGACGTCTTACTGCTGAGTCCAAACGAGCTCTACTTACTTGGAAAAAGCGTTGGCTCCATGAATATCATCCTGCAAGGGCCGACGGGTCATTGCACGGTGATGGATCTGGCCGTGGTAATGGATTCCGCCACGCTGCAGAGCAAGCTTCGCGATCTCCTACCCGGTGAGCAGAACGTGAAGGTGAGCGCAGCGGAGGATACGATCATCCTGTCGGGCGAAGTGTCCGACGCAGTTAAGGTGGACTTGGTGATGACCCTCGCCGGAGCCTATGCCGGGGAGAAAAAAATCATCAACATGCTACGCGCGGCGGCACCCCAGCAGGTCATGTTGGAAGTAAAAGTGGCCGAAATCTCCAAGACACTTCTAGACCGCTTGGGTGCCGAGCTCAATACGGGCTTGTCCAGCGGAAGGACCAACCTCACTGGGATCTCCAGCTTTTTGACTCAGAGCGGTGGCTTACTGGATATCTCCCGCAACTCGAAATACTTGACGATCGACGGCGAAAAGCAGGACGGCGTTGTTCGCATACTGGCCGAGCCAGTCATCATGGCCATCAGCGGTCAAAAAGCCAGCTTCCTCTCGGGCGGCAAGATTTTCATCCCCGTCGCCCAATCGAACACCAATGGCTTCCCTGTTATCACGCTCGAGGAGAAGGAGTTTGGCGTTGGGCTGAGCTTTACGCCAACGGTTTTGGAAAACGGCCGGATCAATCTCAAGGTAACACCCGAAGTCTCGGAGTTGTCACAAACCGGCTCCCCCTTTACCACCACCGCCGGGGTCACTGCGGTGTTGCCCAGTTTCACCACACGGCGTGCGGACACCACAGTCCAACTCAATGACGGGCAGAGCTTTGCCATCGCCGGCCTGGTGAAGAACAACATCACCGAGACGGTCAAGAAGTTCCCGGTACTTGGCGAAATTCCCATCTTGGGAGCGCTGTTCCGCAGCAGTGAATTCCAAAAGGACCTCACGGAACTCTTGTTCGTGATTACTCCGCGCCTGGTCAAACCGCTGCCACAGAATTACGCACTGCCCACGGACAACTTTATTGAGCCCACGCGTGAAGAGTTTTTCCTCGAGGGAAAAATGGAAGGAACCAAGCCGGTGCGGCAGCAGAAGAAGTCCGCCGAGCAACCCCGCGCCGCGGCGCCTGCCCCACAACAGCCGGCGCCGAAGAGCACCGGTGGTTTTGAAGTCAAATAAGGAGAGACACCATGAGAAACACGATCACAATTGCCTGCATAACTGGTACCTGTCTGTTGGCCGCTTGCACCGCGCCCGCGCCGCGCCTTGAAGCCGGATTCGGCAACGCGGTCAGAGCCGCGGTCGCGCAGCAAACCCTGAATCCTGAAGCCTCGCTCAACCCCGATCCGGTGGCAGGAATCGACGGAGCAACCGCCAAGAACACCATCGATCGCTACGAGGCGAGCTCCAAGACGCCGCCACCGCCGGTGAATGTCTTCAACATCGGCGTGGGTAGTGGCGGCTGACCAGAGCAAATTGCTTAGGGAAAAGTCATGAAGCGCATATTTAATCCGGGAGACCGCCAAAGTGGAGCGGTGCTCGTTCTCGCTGGGATCACGATGGCGGTGCTCATTGGTTTTCTGGGCATCGTCATCGATCTCGGACGGCTATTCGTGACCAAGACAGAGCTACAAAGCGCCATGGACGCGTGTTCGTTGGCGGCTTCCGCGGAGCTTCAGAAGGATGTGCAGGCCGTCAGCCGGGCCGTTAGCGCTGGGATCACGGCGGGAACACGAAACCGGGTGGGTTTCCAATCAGCTACCGCGACGATAACCGCGGCTGACATTTACTTCAGCGATCGATTGAGTAACAACTCGACCACTTTTCCTTTCGGCTACGTGGCGAGCGCCATGGCGAATCCCGCCACCGCTGAGTACGCCATGTGTGCACAGTCTGTCAATGGCATCACCAGTTGGTTCATGCAGGTGTTGCAAGGTTTTCTCGGACAAGCTCCATCTACCAGCAGCGTCGGTGCGTGGGCCGTGGCGACGCTGCAACCTGCACAGATCTCATGCGCCATTCCGATCGGCATGTGCAAGTTGCCGGCGGGCACTGCATCGGACCCCTTCGCCGGAATGGTCAAGGGTCAATGGATGACGAGTAAGTTGAGCGAATCCGCCACAGGGAGCTTCGATTGGATTGATTTCACGCCCCCCGGTGGTGGTGCCAGCGAACTCGCTGACCTTCTAAAGGGAAGTGGGGCATGCAACCTCCCACCAGCCGGCGGAACCTGTCCAGGAAGTCCGGGCTGTGTGGGAGAGCAGGGGACCATTACCTCGCTGGATATGGCTTGGAATACCCGCTTTGGACTCTATAAAGGAAGTGCATCGATTACCACGGCCACGCCGGACCACACCGGTTATGCCTATACACCGCTCAATTGGCCTTCGAAGTTCAACGCCTACGGTGGTACCACAGCAGGTGTGCCGAATTACACGAGCGCTTGGAGTTCCCACCTACCCTACCAAGGAGACGCTAGCACGGGTCTCGGCGGCCCCCCTGGATCTGGAACCAACAGCTATAGCAACAGCACTTCCACCGCGCTGGCGACGAAAGGCGCCGGTCGCAGGGTCACAACCGTGCCCGTCGTTGACTGTGGGGCCTGGGCTGCATCGAATCCGCAAACGGTACCCGTCTTAGGTTATGCGTGCGGTCTGTTGTTGCATCCCCTTACTCAAAGTGCCCCCGAAGTTTGGCTCGAGTACCTGGGTAAAGCCAACGATCCCTCAACGCCCTGCGCCACATCGGGTTTGGGTGGCGGCACGACGGGACCGCTTGTTCCTGTGTTGGTGCATTGATCTTAATTATGACTAAATCGACGAAACAAAAAGGTGTGGCGATGGTCGAGTTCGGAATTGTCCTTGCCCTACTGATATCGATCGTCTTCGGCATCACGGAGTTTGGCCGCGCCGTTTATCAGTACAACAATCTCGCTAAAGCGGCGCGCGACGCGGCGCGTTATCTCTCGATTCAGGCCGCAACGGATGTCGACGCAAAAAATGCCGCCAAGTGCCTGGCCGTGTATGGGCGGGCCTACTACGGCGATGCGAGCTGCGGAGGGGCCGCGTCCCCACCCCCTCTGGTGCCAGGATTGGCCACTGCGATGATTAGCATTTGTGACCCGGTGGATTGTCCCGCTACTCACCTGGCACAAGGCGCCGCGCCGGTGTTGAACTTGGTTACCGTGACTGTCAGCGACGAGAATTCTCCCTACCCATTCACGTCGCTGATTTCTTTCGTGGTCCCCAGCTTCAACTTCGGTGAGATTAGCGTAACGATGAAGCAGGTTCTTTGAGGTCCGCGCCATGCGATCAACCCAGGTTTTCCGGTTCATGACGGGTGCGAGCAGCGTTGAGTTTGCCTTGGCGGCAGTGTTGTTCTTTACTTTGCTTCTGGGAATCATGGATTTTGGGCGAATGCTGTTCACCTGGAATTCCGCCGCCGAAGCGACGCGCTGGGGCGCGCGAATTGCGGTGGTCTGCGACAAGCTCTCCCCAAACCAGATCCGGGACAAGATGAAAAAGATTCTGCCTCAGCTTACGAACGCGAATATCGTTATCAATTACTTCAATCCGGAAGGCGTGGTGAACAACGCCTGCGACAAGTCGAACTGCAAAGGCGTGGAAGTAAGCATCTACAACAATCCCGCCAATGCGGCCGACGCCAGCAATTTCAGGATTCAACCCATTTCGCCTTTCATGGGATTCGTCATGCCACCGGTTGCCCCCTTTGCCACCTATCTCCCACGCGAGAGCATGGAAGCCACCAATGCCGCTGGAGATACCAATCCCGTGTGCTTCATGTGATGTTCAGCCCGAAATCAAAATCCATGTTCTGTTCCGACAAATCCAATAAAGCATAGGTGACGAAGTGAAGATCTCGGTTATTTCTCCCAATTCGGCAAGCCTGCAGACCATTGGCGCTTACCTGCGTTCCGGAGATGAATCACGTGTGCTCAAGCTCGAAGAAGGCGGCATGGGAAAGGTTCGTGTTATCGCCGACCAGGAACATCCCGACGTGATCATCGTGGACAGTATGTGCCGGGATCTCGAGGAGCTCTCCGTACTCGATTACGTCAACACCCAGCATCCCGGCACCGCGGTCGTTCTGCTTTGCGCGAATCAGACGCCAGACTTCCTCATCAGCGCCATGCGCGCAGGTGTGCGTGAAGTTGTGCCTTCGCCGGTGGCAAAGGACGCGTTGCTGAATGCTCTATCGCGCATCGAACAAAAACTAGGTGCCAAGAAGCAGCCCCGGCAACCGGGACAGGTCCTCGCATTCATTCCCTGCAAGGGCGGCAGCGGTGCCACCTTTCTCGCCACCAATCTTGGCTACCAACTGGCGGCGGAGAACAAGAAGGTGTTGCTGATCGATTTCAATCTGCAATTCGGCGATGCCGTGTTGTTCGTGCACGATCACAAGCCGCTGACGACCTTGGCCGACGTGGCGCAGAATATTCACCGCCTTGATGCCTCTTTCCTGGCCGCAAGCTTGGTCAATGTTTCGCCCAACTATGGCGTATTGCCCGCCCCCGAAGACCCTGGGCAAGCAACCGAGATCAAGCCCGAGCACGTGGACGTGTTGCTTAAGCTCGCGGCCGCCCACTACGATTTCATCATTCTCGACATGGGACGGGCGGTGGACGCCGTCACCCTGCGCGCCCTGGACCACGCCCATCAGATCTATCCGGTGATCCAGATGACGCTGCCTTTCGTGCGCGACGCCAACCGGTTATTCGCGATGTTTCGTTCCCTGGGATACCCGCGCGAGAAAGTTCGATTGGTGGTCAACCGCCACGAGAAGAAGAACGAACTGACCTTGGAAGATCTCAAGCGCACTTTAGGGGTGGAGCCTTACCGGGTCATTCCAAATAGCTACGAAGCGGTGGCTTCCGCCGTCAATCACGGAAAACCCATCGCCTCCTTTGCGCGTAATAACGTCGTGGCGAAGGCCCTGCAAGAGTTCGCGCAGGGGTTGGCGCAACGGCCCGCCGAGAAGGGCGGGCTGCTAAACCGCCTGCTGCGCCGCCCGCAAGCCGCCTAATTGAAGGAGATAAATCATGTCACTCAGAGATAAGCTCCAGGTCAATCAAGGAAGCGCGGGAATGGTTATTCCTCTGCGCGCCGATGCCGGGCTGAACGCCTCGGCGTTCCAGGATCTGAAGGTGCGCGTTCATCAGAAACTGCTCGACCGCGCCGACCTCACGGTGATGGAGAGCCTGGCTCCCGGCCGCCTCAGGGAAGAAATCGCCATCCTGGTCGAGCGCCTGCTGACCGAGGAAAGCGTCGTCATCAACGATGCGGAACGGCGCGCAATCATTCAAGACATCCAGTACGAGATGCTTGGACTGGGTCCGCTGGAACCCCTGCTCGCGGATCACACGATTTCCGACATCCTGGTCAACTCCTACGATAAGGTCTATGTGGAGCGCAGAGGGCGGCTGGAGCTGACCGATGTGCGCTTCAGCAATGACGCCCACCTGATGAAGATCATCGATAAGATCGTGTCGCGCGTGGGGCGGCGCATCGATGAATCCAGTCCCATGGTGGACGCGCGCCTACCGGACGGATCGCGGGTCAACGCCATCATTCCGCCGGTGGCTTTGGACGGCCCCAGTGTTTCCATCCGTCGCTTCGCCGTGGTGCCGCTCAAGATGGAGGACATTCTTCAGTACAAGACCTTGACACCAGAGATGGCCACCATTCTGCAAGGCCTGGCCAAGGCCAAGATCAACGTCCTGGTTTCGGGCGGCACGGGTAGCGGCAAGACCACCATGCTCAATATCTTGTCCGCGAACATTCCTCCCAGCGAGCGCATCGTGACCATCGAGGACGCGGCCGAATTGCAGCTTCAGCAACCGCACGTCGTGCGGCTGGAGACACGGCCGCCTAATATCGAAGGCAAGGGCGAGGTTTCCCAGCGCGCGCTGGTCAAGAACGCGCTTCGCATGCGGCCGGACCGCATCATTTTGGGCGAGGTGCGCGGCGCCGAAGCGGTGGACATGCTGCAGGCCATGAATACGGGCCACGATGGGTCTTTTGCCACCATCCACGCCAATACCCCGCGCGACGCGCTTTCCCGTTTGGAGAACATGATCGGCATGGCGGGACTCAACTTGCCGCCGAAAGCGGCGCGCCAGCAAGTCAGCTCCGCCATCACCGCCATCGTACAGGTGGCCCGCCTCACGGATGGCAAGCGCCGGGTCATGAGCATCCAGGAGATTACCGGCATGGAAGGGGACGTCATCACCATGCAGGAAGTCTTCGGGTTTAGGCAGACAGGCACCGCGGCCGACGGAACCGTTCAAGGCCACTTCGCGGCGAGCGGTGTGCGTCCGAAGTTTCTCGAACGGCTGCGCTCGCACGGCGTGGCCATTCCCGACACGCTGTTCGATCCCACACGGCAGTATTCCTAGGAGAGCGCCATGGAAACACTCGCGAATATGTTTGGCAACCTCTTCTACGTGTTCATGCTGCTGGCTTTCATAGCCGTGTTCTTGCTGCTGGAGAGCCTGTATCTCATTTGGAGCGCTTACAAGAGCCCAGAAGCGAAGCGCATCGACCAACGCCTGCGAGCACTTGCCTCCGGTTCGGCGGCGGGCCAGGAAGCCTCGATTCTCAAGGCCCGCGCCATGAGCGAGGCGTCTGTCATCGAGCAATGGCTCTATATGATGCCTCGCGTGCGGACGCTAAACGCAATTCTTCAGCAGTCCGGCTCGAAACTGACTCCGATGAGCCTGCTCGGGATATCGGCCGCGACCGGCCTGGGAGTGTTCGTGCTGTTGAGCTTGTTTCCCTCCCTGCCGTGGTTAATCGCGCTCGCCGCCGGAGCTGGCGCGAGCACGCTACCGGTGCTCTTGGTTCTGCGGAAGAGAAAGCAGCGCATGCAAAAAATCGAGCAGCAATTGCCCGACGCGCTCGATCTCATGAGCCGCGCACTCAAGGCAGGACATGCGTTTCCCAGCGCCTTGCAGATGGTCAGCGAGGAAGCCCAGGATCCTATCCGAGAAGAGTTCAGGATCGTTCACGACGAGATCAATTACGGTGTCGCCGTTCCCACGGCCTTGACGAATCTCGCCGCCCGGGTTCCCAGCACCGACATGCGCTATTTCATCATCGCCGTGCTCATCCAGCGCGAAACTGGAGGCAATTTGACCGAGCTATTGGGCAACATCAGCAACTTAATCCGCGAGCGCTTGAAGCTGCTCATGAAGGTGAGGGTGCTCGCCGCCGAAGGCAAGATGTCGGCTTGGATCCTGGGCCTGCTTCCCTTCGTGGTAGCGGGCATCATTAACGTAATGAATCCCAAGTTCATGAGCGTGCTGTGGACAGATCCCATGGGCCACAAAATGATTGGCGCGGCCCTGTTCATGATGTTTCTCGGCGCGCTTTGGATGCGCAAGATCATCCGGATTCACATATGACTCTCAGCCATCGCTCCAAGGAAGGATAAGCCATGTCTACCTTACAAATTCTCTACACCGCCATAATATTTTTTACCGTGACGGTTGGTGTCATGATCGTCCTCAAGCCTTTTAGCGCGAGCCGCACGCAACAGCGCTTGGTGACCATCGCGGGCGGTGGCGATGCAGGCGAAGGGGCCAGCGCAGCCAACTGGGTCGAGACCATCGTCAAGCTGGCGGCACCCATCGCCAAGCTGTCCATCCCCTCCAAGGGCTGGAGCGATTCGCCGCTACGGCTGCGCTTTATGCATGCCGGCTACCGGGGAGAAGCGCCCGCGATGCTGTATTTCGGGGCCAAGACTTTCCTCGCCTTGCTATTCCCCGCGCTAGCGTATTTTTACGTCACGCTGTCGGGGACACAGTTTGGATCGAACGGGCTCTTGCTAACGTTATTCGGTACCACGACGGTGGGCTATTACCTGCCAAACGTGGTGCTGTCGCGGCTAGTGGCCAAGCGGCAACTCGAAATATTCGAGAACTTTCCCGACGCCACCGATCTGATGCTGGTGTGCGTCGAGTCCGGACTGGGTTTGGACGCAGCCCTAGTAAAAGTCGCCGAAGAAATGCGCATCAAAAGCACAGTGCTAGCCGACGAGCTGCATCTGGTTAATCTAGAGCTGCGCGCGGGAAGCGCCCGAGACAAGGCGCTGCGCAACCTTGCGCTACGCACCGGCGTCGAAGAGGTACATGTCTTCGCTACGATGCTGGTACAAGCCGACCGGTTCGGAACCAGCATTGGCGAATCTCTGCGTGTGTTCTCGGACGATCTGCGTACGAAGAGAAAAATGCGGGCCGAAGAACTGGCGGCCAAGATCCCCCTGAAACTTCTGTTCCCCCTTGTGACCTGTATTTTTCCGTCCTTACTTCTCGTGCTGTTAGGCCCTGCCTTCATTCAGGTGTATCGCATTCTGCTGCCTACCATGGCAGGCAACTAATCAACCAAAGGAGAAACCCATGCCGCGCCTGAAACCCCTCGCTCTGGCCATGTTCAGCCTATTTACCGTGGCGGGATGCATGACCGTGAATTCACCCTCCGCCCACTCCCCGATGCGTATCGAGGCTGCTTCCAGGGTTGAGCACGGTGGCATGAAGCTAAAAGCACAAGACCACCATCGCATTGGGAAAGAATTGAGTGGCCAAGGCCAACACGAAAAGGCGATCGCTGCGTACATAGAGGCGCTGGTGCTCAATTCCAGATTCGTAGACGCGCACAACGCTTTGGGTGTTAGCTACGCCCGGCTGGGCCGCTATGAAGACGCCATCAGATCGATCCAGACCGCCATCGCGCTGGCACCTAAATCGGCGTACCTCCATAACAATCTTGGCTATGCCTATCTGTTGCAGGAATCCAACGGCAAGGCGGAATCAGCCTTGGAAGAGGCTACTCGCTTGGATCCCAGCCACGAAAGCGCCATGATCAACCTGCTGGTTGCGCGGCAGCGATTGGGCAAGCCATTGCTCCTGCCTCAAGCGAAGAAAACAGCGCCAAGCGAACAAAGCCAGCAGCTGATGGGCGAGGAGATTGTAGGAACCCCGCTGCCTGCCCCCGTACTTGAGCAACCGCCAACGCCGAAGAAGCGCCCGGAACATACCTTTCGCACACCGGAGGCCAAGCTAGTAGCGATTGCGCCGAACGTATATGAACTCAGAATTCCCGAGGCGCCTTCATCAACCTCCATGGCCATGGCGCCCAAGGCATTGCCGGCGCCTTCGCCGGTACCTGCGGCCATGATGGAAGTATCTTCGAAACGCGTCAGAGTGGAGGTTTCCAACGGCGGTGGCATAAGAGGCATGGCTAGGCGCGTAGCGCAATTTCTCAGCGGCAATGACCAAATCGCTCAACGCATAACTAATCAGCGGCCGTTCAATCAGGCCACTACTCAGATCGAGTACCGCGCCGGATATCGTGCCGACGCCGAACGCATAGGTGGTAGTTTTCCGCGGCAAGTTGCTCTGGCCGAGAGCCAAAGCCTTAATCGAGATGTCGAGGTGCGGGTCGTATTGGGTAAAGATGTCAATCATCGAACCGCGTTGTTAATCCCGGGCGAAACCAGAATTAGACTGGCGGCGAATAATATCTAGATTCTATGAATCCAGGGAAGCTGTTGGAGATTACGCCGGGCCTGTAGCAACTTCTTCATGGAAGGGCTCTGGATCTACCTCCAAAAGTGCGGGGATCCCCCGGCCGCCTTCTAATACTTCCACGCTAGCCAAGCGGCCGTCTTCATGGTGAGTCACACTAATTCGGCATGCCCGCTGCCAGCCAACAATGACTACTTCGCTGACTCTAAGAAACTTCGCCATTGCGGCGGAACCCGAGGATACGGGGCGAGTTTGGCGCCGGTCTTTTCCGGAGAAGTGCAGCCAGTTATACGTAGCCCAGAGTATGAGAGAGCCTGTGAGCGCGAAAATACCAATGGAATAGAAAATCAAAGACTGTTTGAGAGTCACCAAACCGCCTTGCTGGATCATGATTTCAGAGAACTGCTGGACGCCAAACATCCAACCCAACAAAGTGATGAGTGGGAGCCATAGGTAGACCCAGGCCATCCAGAACGCCAGCGTGAGCGTACCGAAGAGTACGCGCTGGCCGCGTTTCTGCTGATCGGGTCTATCGATGATCAGGTTGGGCGGAGGCCACGATCGGGGCTTGTCCATCGCGCGCGTTTTCCTTTCCCTCGCAGGATTACTTTAGGTAGTGCCACCACGGATGTCGCGACACTGATGAGCCAATAGGCCAGGGGATACCAAATCATCCAGTAATAATGGCGCCCCATTCCCTTGTCGTAACGTCCATCCAGAAACATGCTGATGGCGATTTGCATCAGGCATGTGGTGCCTATGATGAGTCCGGTCCACTGCGGCAATAATGTGGCTACTTGATAGGGTACCGGAAGTTTGAACACGGTCCCCAGCAACCATAGAAGGATCAGTGAGGCCATGGCATAGGCCCACGCCACGCTGGAGAAGTACTCCAAATAAACCGGCCATAGACGGCGCTGCCGCCAACTCCGCAGCAATCGCGTATTGGAGAACAATACTTGTGTCCCGCCCATGGACCAACGTAACCTTTGCTTCCACAAGCCACCCAGGGTTTCGGGCATGAGGATCCAGCATAGCGCGCGAGGCTCGAAGCGGATGTCCCAATGGCGTGACTGCAACTTCCAGCTCACGTCCACATCCTCCGTGAGCATGTCGGATGACCAGAAACCCACTTCGTGCAATGCACTCTTGCGAAAGCCGGCCACCACCCCAGATAACGTGAAAATTCGTCCGTAGGTGCGTTGCGCGCGCTTGATCAAGCCGATGATGGAGGAGAATTCGCCCATTTGAACGCGACCCAACAACGTGGAACGGGTGCGGACTCGCGGATTCCCCGTGACGGCCCCCACGCGCGGCGAATTGACAAGATGGGACATGATCCAGCTCACCGCGTTGGGATCGAGCAAGGCGTCGCCGTCGATACATACGAGGAATTCGGAGTCGCTAAGCAATGCCGCCGTGTTGAGCGCGATCGCCTTTCCCTGGTTTTTTACCAGATGGATGACGCGCAGCTTCGTATAACGCCGGCTTAATTGGTCGAGCATGGCACCCGTGCCATCGGCGCTACCGTCGTTCACCGCGATGACGTCGAAGTTCGGATAGCGCGTCAGCATCAACGTGCTGATTACTTCCTCCACCTGATCTTGCTCATTGAAGCAAGGCACCACGATGCTCACCTTGGGGTACTCGGGCGATTTCGGTGGTGAGTCCACGTTGCGGCTAGGCTTGCGTTCGTAATGGAAATAATAGAACAGCGCCCCCGCCATCCAAAGATAGGACATGAACAAAGGGTAATAAAAGGAGAAGGCGGACAGTGCGTCCCAGATCCTGAAGGAGGTGCTGTGCATCATCGCGGCTGGGCCTGAAGTGACATAACAGGTTGAAGCGACGCCAAGGCCGGTTGGTCTTTGTGCGCATTGTCGGGGGAGTAGCCAATATGCAGCGCTCCCAATATTCGCAGCGTGCGCACTTTCCGTGCGAGTTCGCTGGAAGAAACCGGGCGCTTGTTCTTACCATCGACGGTTGATAACTCGAAGATCACCTTGGAAAGGGCGGCAGGATGAGCAGCCACTTCCGTGACGAGTTCTTTCAACTCGGTGTTGCTTGCTTGGCCGGGGATGACCACCACTTGATCATAAGATTTCTGAAAAGCGCCCAGCGCTGCCGCAAGAGATTGCTTAGCTTTGGTACTAGCACGCGGATCGGCGTACAGACTCCGAGCGGTTTTTATCGGGCCTCGGTACATCTCGCTGGCCAGCGTGAGTGCTCGGGTGAATTCGATGGCGTCCAAAGCGGCAGGGCTGGTGAGATCGAACTCCGGTGAAGTAGCATCGCTATCAAAGAAAAGCCCCGAAAACTGTGCGTGCTTTGAAAGATCTTCGTAGATGTCCAGGATTGTTCTACGGGCCAGAGGATTCTCCGGTACGCCGAGGTCCGGTACTGGCATCCATGCGAAGACTTCAACCCCCGCACGGCTCTTGAGTTGCCAGGCAGCTCGAGCGAACAGGTCGGTTCGCATGGGGAGATGGCGGTTTGGAAAATAGACCGCCTGCTCGACTCCATCGCCCTGGGGACTGGCGAAGGCCTTCAGGTATACGGTATTGACGCCGAGCTTGGCGATGCGCTCCGCAAGCCGGGACAGATTGCGTTCGCGTTCCACCTCTTCCGGTGCATAGATGGAATCGAGGTCCACGCGTACGACACGGCGAAGATCTTTTGGCGGATCGGCTTGCAGCGCGGAAATGAAGTCCGGGAGGCCGGGGTTGAATTCCATCACCATACGGCGCAGTCCGCCAAGGGGTTCGGTGCCAGGCTGATTCCTTCCCGGCTCCCAGGTGAGTTGCACGTCCATACCTAACTCGGCGGCGGTGCGCGAGATCAGGCGATTGTGGCTGCCGTGAGGCCATACCATTACCCGAGGGCGAATACCGGTTTCCCGCTCGATCAATGCGGCATTGCGCGCCAAATCGGCATTGATACGCGCTCGATACTCGGTGTCGTTCTCGTAACGCCGGCTGCTTGCGCCGAAGATGCGCGCCGTCGCGGCGGGAAGCAGGTCGCCTTGAGGATTTCCGACGATCGCGCGGTGAAGATCAAAGGAGTGAGAGGCCACCGACACGAGCCCGGATTGAACCATCTCTCGCACCTGCGCCCAGGCGAGAAAGCGTTCACGAGGGAGTGTTTGATCATCGTGACTAATGGCGTCACCCGGTTTGGTTTCCATCCACCGGCCGGCCAGCGATACCACCGCGGGATAATGGAAGGCCTTAAGAAGTGGAAAGGCTTTTGAGTACGTGCTGGCGTATCCCTCGTCGAAGGTGAGTAGAACCGCTTTCTCGGGCAGCGCCTGTTTGCCGGACCATGCGTTGATCACTTGATCCAGGCTGACCACCGTATAGCCGTGCTCGTGAAGCCAGGCGAGTTGTGCCACCAAGTCTCTGGTGCTGGTCGCATAGCGATCCGTGGCCAGGTTCGGCTCGTCCACGATCTCGTGATAGGAGACAATGGCGAGCGTAGGCGGTTGGGGAACCGCAGCAGACAATGATGGCGCCCAGCCGATGATGAGCAGTTGTGCCAATAGGTAGCGCCACATCCCTAGAACCTCCAATCAAAATCAAAAGTAATGTAATTACGGCCGGTTTGGTCGCCGTCGTAGGGGTGAAGCAAGCGTCCGATGGAATAACGCAGATAGAGATCGTGGTCCCATCGCCATTGGTGTGCGTATTCCACGGCCCAAACCGGGTGGGCGGAGTAGCCGCTTTGCCAGTAACGGCCGCCGGTGAGATTCAGTTGTTGCGAAAATGCTCTGCTATAGCGGCGCCAAGTGACCCAATCGGCGCTCAAGGTTCCGCTTAACGTGGTATCGCGCTTCGGATTGAAATAGGGAACACCTTCGAGCGAATTCCAGGAAGCGTAAACGCCGGTAGAACCGTCGAGCTTGAGTTTGGGGGAGGTGAATAAGCGCTCGCGCCAGCGGCCGGCGAGGTTTCGGCGCTCGTTGTCATCGGAAAAGGCGAGCCAACCCGCGCTCAGCGCAATGGAGCGCGATTCGTGGGCGCGATACTCAACTTCCAAACCGAAGCGCCGTGCGGTGATATGCGCGCGCCGGGCTTGCAAGGGAATGGAATTGCTCTGCGTTTCGAAGTCCGCCTGCGCATGCCAGAGGTCATTGAACCGGTGACCTGCCTTCAGGGTGAGTCCTGTCCTCCCGCTATCGTTAAGCCCCTCGTTGATTTCGCCCGTGAGCCGAAGGTCAGCGCCCCGGTATTCAAGCCCGCCACCGGCGCGGCGCCAATGGGAGCGCTCGGCGGGGAACTCCGCCCCGGCGAGAAACAAATGGGCGAACAACCGGTAATGTTGAAGCAAAGGTGAGCTGAAGATATAACTCTCCACGGAATAGTCTCGTGCCCCCACAGGAGTACCCTGATCCGATTTTCCGTCTTGGGCGGTAATGATGATCTCGGGCTCTTGATGCACCCGCCAGTCTGCCAAGGCGTTGGCGACGGGTCTCGAATCCGGCCAGCGCTTCTGACCCTCATCCAATAGGCGTTGCGCCTCGCCGAACCGGAATGCATCCATCAAAGGACCGATTCGTTGCATCTTGTTGCCGGCATCGCCGGGGTCTTCGGCTTCGAGAATTTGCAGCTCTTCGCCGGCCAGCCTTGACCACCCGCGGCCGCGATAGACAGATGCCAGCGCTGCGCGCAGTGCCCGGTTGTGAGGGGCTCGAGTTTGCAGGCCACGAAGCCGCGTTAATGCGCCTTCTAGATCGTTTGCGTAATAACGTGCGCTCGCCTCCGCGATCCGTACCGAGACATAGCGAGGGTTGGGACGGGTAAGCTTTGGGTCGTGGGCCGAAAGCAAAGCAGGTGTCTTGCTCGCCACTTCATCAATCGTCTTAATGGCTCTATCATGCTGCTCGCATTCGACGAGCGCGTAGAACAGGCCGGTGCGCGCGGAGAGATTTTCCGGATCGCTCGCCAAAACCTCCTCGTACAGGTCGCGGGCCACTTTCGGTTCGCGTGCACTCAGGTAGGAATCCGCTGCCGCCCGGATCACGTAGGCAGGTAGCGGTATCTTTCGTTGCCGGAATTGTTCGTAAAGTTGAATGGCATCGCGTGCGCGGCCGCGTTCGGCGAGCGCGGCGACCCGGTCAAGTACCAAGTGCTGCTCGGGGGCACTGATCTGCGCACCAGCAATAAACTTCGCCGCTGTCGCATCGCTTTGTGCGATTGCCTGATCGAGTTCATGGAAGCGGTCCGGGCTGTCGAGCAGATTGGAGTGGGTAGTGCCCCACTGGATGCTGCGAGCTGTCTTGTCGGCCAATATGTCCTCTATCTCCGCTTGAGCAAGCGCGCCGGGATAGCGTTGGATCAAGTCGGCCGCGAGATGTGGAGCACCCAGACGCGCCGCGGTACGAATCACGCCGGCTTGTCCGGTTCTGTGCGAAGGTGCTATATCCAATAAGCGTTGAAAATAGACCATCGCACTCAGGAGATCATTGCGCATTTCCGCGGCGAGCCCCTGCGCCTCGAGAACATCCGGAACGGTTTCGTTTCCCTTCTCGGCTTGATCGAGTACTAAGCGCGCTTCACCGGGTGATCCGCCTTCTGCGAGAGCCAAACCCAAGCCAATCTTGCTGGGAAGGCGAGAGGGATCTTGTCTCAGAGCATCCCTAAATAACCCTATCGCGATATCGCTCCGCTTGAGATTGCGCGCAGAACGGGCCAGGGATTCGAGGACATAGACCGGCGCGGTCTTTCGTTCGATGGTAGGCAGAAGGGCGAGAGCCTGCTCGTCTTGATTGGCCCAACCCAGCACGGTGGCGTAGTCGTACAAGAAACGGGTGTTCTCCGGGTGGCGGCGAACAAGCTCCGCGAGGCGCGGAAGGGCGAGATCGAATTCTCCGCGCTGGGCCTGTTCGAGGGCCTGCGGGTAATTCTCCTCGGGACGGTCTTCGCCGAAAGCGAAGGGGCATAGAAGACTCAAGAACAGAGTTACCAAGAGGAAACTCCCTCGAATCGCAAGAGTATCTATCACTAGTTAATCAGCCCCACCGAGAAATGAAGTAGAAACGGCTGAACACAAACCTCCGATCGCCATCTTTGTCATCCGGAGGGCGGATCACGCCTTGCGCTTGCTATCGGCACAATGTCACAAAGCATTAGGGGGTACGTTGGGCGCCAGAGCTTCGTGCATAGATTTGGGCGAGGGAGCTTGTTATCGCCGATGTGTGCGATCTGCTCGTTCGCGTCGAGAACCTAGCAATGCGGCATGTGGGTTGACGTCACATCAACACACCACAGTTAACCCATTCCCCTTGAAGTTAACGATGAGTTAATCGAAAGGCCGATTTCTTCTCCGAAGACGTAGCCCCGATCGTTTTTTTCCCGAAAATTTCCTGGGTGCGGTAGTTGCTGAAGGTGCTTGGCATCAGCAGGAGACCGGTATGGGAATGGAAATGCGTTACGACACGATGGTCAGGTTGGGAAAGCGGGCGGTGATCGCTACCGCCGCCTTGGGGATTTTGCTGGGATCCGCCCAGTCGATGCCGCTACCGGGCAGCGTGATGGATCTTGCTCACACCGTGAGTGCCCAGGACAATTTATTCTTCGAGGATTGGGGCCATCCGTACGACGCTCCGTTCGTCATCGCGGACCCCGAGATCAACTTGCATCCGGAATTTTACGGAATCGGCGCGGGAGTCAATGCGCGCTCGGTCCTGGGCCCGGCAAGCCAGCCCTTCAATTTTTCCGGTTACAGCTATGTAGACATCGCCGCCAGCGGTCTGATTCAGGACAAAAACCTGGACCTCACGGGACCCGATGGATCGGGTTTACCGCAGGACGACTGGGATTTTCGTGGCCTTCTGGTCTATTCTCTAGTGGGAATTTGGAGTTCCGATCCCTTCCATATCGACCCCATCGTTCCAGTAGGAGGCTCTTCCGCGTTCGCCTTCGACATTGGAAGTTCGGAACATCTGGTTATTCCCGGAGCGCCGCACGCTTATCTATTTCTAGGGGAGAACGATGGTTTGTTCTACGACAATCTGAAAGGGCAGTACGACATTCGTCTGAGCGCGGTAGCCGCTCCCGAAAATCTGAGCGTAGTAGCCGTTCCCGAACCCGCCAGCATGGCACTACTTTGTGCCGGCCTGCTGGGGCTGGGATTAGCCCGGTACCGGCGTCGACGGGAGTCGGATGAGAACCTTCGGGCCTAAAGACCGCCGAAGGCCTCTTCCCTGAATTTACTCCAGGTCAAGAAACAACTCTCCGGACGCTCGGCGACGCTGGACAGCTGTCCTTTCTTAAGGGGTATCCCTTTAGCTCCACAGATGGCAAAATTGCCCAATGGGCGCGCCCGAGACGATACCGAGAGGCGGAACGGACTATCCAACGACTTGGGTTCAGTTCCTTGACTGGTTCCATTCAGAGCCGGCGTGTCGCGATTATCTGGAGAAATTACGTTGGGCTGATGGTCTGATCTGCCCGAAGTGTGGGGCGTCGAGCCGAGTCGGGCGAATGAGTCGCGGCAGATTGATTTGCCGAGCATGCAGACATCAGGCGACGGCAACGGCGGGTACGATTTTCGACAAGACACGTACCGAGCTTCGCGTTTGGTTCGCCGCTATTTGGTACATCACCAATCAAAAGCACGGTGTCAGCGCATTGGGGCTACAGCGCGTGCTTGGGCTTGGGAGCTACGAGAGCGCTTGGGCAATGCTACACAGATTGCGGCGCGCAATGGTTCGGCCTGGCAGGGAATTGCTCCATGGAGAGGTTGAAGTCGATGAAACCTACCTTGCGCTCACGGACCGGCAAACCCCAATTTTTGCAACGGGACGCAAGAGCAACACCGCAAAGGTGCTGGTGGTCATTGCCGTTGAAATGCTGCGCCCCAAAGGTTTCGGGAGGATCCGGATTCGACAAATTGATCAAGGCGACTATGCGCACCTGATGCCTTTTATCAAGGAGTCCGTGGGTCCGGGGGCACTCATTCGCAGCGACGGGTCTGCCGCCTACAGAAAACTCGACGATGCCGGATATAAGCACCGACGAACGGTTCATCTTGGATCGGCCACGCCCGCCCATGAATCGATGCCAGGCGTTCACCGAGTTGCCTCATTGCTTCAGCGCTGGATGATGGGCACTCACCATGGCGCTGTCCAACCAAGACAATTGGACTATTACCTCGACGAATTCGTGTTTCGCTTCAATCGCCGAACCTCACGCTCACGAGGATTACTGTTTTATCGCTTGCTCCAGCAGGCCGTCATGACCAAGCCTGTGACATACGGGAAAATCGTAGGCGCCCCAAAAACATCCGGAGACTAAATGCCTGTGGAGCTAAAGGGATACCCCTTCCTTTCTTACAGCGCATCTCCTCCAGCCGCCACTCGCGCATGACTCCCAATGCGAGCGTGAAGTCGTTGTAGTCGAGCACTTTATACAGTTGCTTGAAACTAAACGGCTCACCCGTATCCAAAGCCACCAAGAGCGAATACAGCACCTTGGAGGAGGGGTGATCGGGATTCTTCTGCACTTTTGCCAGTGCGGCATCAATCGGATTCATCGGCGGGGTCCCCCAGTTGACTTCGGCGCGCAGCTTACGCACCGTTTAATGGCCGTCAACTTCGTTGATAACCGTTTGATTCGACGTGTGCCCATTGGACCGCTTAGAAAACGCTTGACGGTGCGCGAGCGGCGTTGTCATCCATTCGCAATAATACTGACATGAAGCCTTCACACCAGGGTGGTTTCATGGTCATCATGCCAAAGCTCAAACGTTCGCACTGACTCCAGCGACGCCCGTCACGCGCTCGCACCAGCGCTACCGGACGATCTGGATCTCCGATATTCATCTTGGCACGCCAGGTTGCCAGGCGGAGTATTTACTGGATTTCCTGCGCCACAACGAGTCCGACTATCTCTACTTGGTCGGCGACATCGTGGATGGCTGGCAGATCAAGCGCTCTTGGTATTGGACGCAAGCG
>JBKKAO010000088.1:0-5387 GCA_046714645.1 Burkholderiales bacterium
TTGGCGGATTGGAAGGCATGCACCAGCAGATTCATGTATTGGTCGAACTGGCCCTTGGAAACCAACAAACTACCGAAACGCTGGATCGGCATGTTCGTCAGGGTATACAAACTATTGAACTCGACGCCGTACCGCTCGCCCAGATGCTTGCGATAGTCCCGCTCCAGCGAACCCTGCGGCGGAGGAAGGGATGGACCTTGCGGGTTGTAGACGAGATTGAGCAACAATCCGGTGCCGTTCTTGCCGTAACCCAGATCGTTGAGTTGGTGCAGGCCGGCGATACTCTTCTCAAACACGCCCTTGCCGCGTTGCTTATCGACGTTATCCTCAAGATAGCAGGGCAGCGAAGCCGTCACCTCGACGCCATATTTAGCTAGAAAGCGGGCGAGGTCCTCTTGCCCGCGCTCTTCGAGAATGGTTAGATTGCATCGGTCGATGACTCGGATGCCCAGGCCGCGCGCGTGCTCCACCAAGTAGCGAAAATGAGGGTTAAGTTCCGGTGCGCCGCCCGTCACGTCGAGGCTCTTGGCCTCGCGGGCGCGAAGGAACTCGATCACCGTGTCCACCGTTTCGCGAGGCATCTCCTCGGTCCGGTTCGGACCTGCGTTGACGTGGCAATGAACGCAAGTCTGATTGCACCGGTAGCCAAGATTTACTTGAAGCGTGGTGAGCGCGCCCCGGCGCAGATGAGGGAACCCCCGGGAGTTCAGTAACGCTAAGGTGTCGTGCATGCTTGGGCCTCGTATTGTTTAGCTGCGGTCCGGCAGCGGTCCATGGCTGCTATGGACCTGCCACCCGCTACATCGTACTCTATGGACGAACAGGTCTTGATCCCGCGTTTATACGTGTGCAATCTTCTAACCGGATTCGGGGCAGGTCAACGATAGGGAGGAAAAAATGAGGGTTTCGAGCTGGATTTTCGTACTAGGTTTGTTGGCGGGGTGTACTTCATTGCCTTTCCAAGCGCAAAAGGTGAACGTGTCTTTGATGGATGTTCGGATCTCGCAAATGGGGATCATCGAGCAAGAATACGCCCTCAAGCTGCGCCTGCAAAACCCCAACCCGAAGATTCTCAGCATTCAAGGCCTATCCTACGAGATGGAACTCAACGGCAGGATCTTTGCCCGTGGCGTGAGCCCCAAAACCGCCTCCATACCCCCCTACGGCGAGATCGTGTTGGACGTCAACGCGGTGAGCAGCATCGCCACCTTGATCGATCAGATCGCTCGCTTGAAGCAAGACCGGCCCAAGGTGTTTCGTTACCGCTTGACAGGAAAGCTCAATCTAGCGAGCACCCTTCCCACGGGATTGCCCTTCGAGTATTCGGGCGAGATCGCATTTTCAGCTCTAGCCCCTAGCGATGAGGGGCTCGATCAGGGGGTTGAGAAGTAGGTGAGAATTGAATACGAGTTAGGCCTATCCTCGGTGTGTCGTGTGGGCGGCACCGCTTCTTACCTCGCGTGGACGCAACTCCCCGCCCTGGAAGAAGCCGCCACCGGGGCCACCGCCGTTCTCAAATCCATGCTGCTGGGCGGCGTGTGCAAGATAGCAGGAAAGAGGCCCCTATGGCACTAGGAAATGACCGGCTGGACAAAGTGGTACTGGACGCTCGGCGCAACGCCGAGAAGCGGGCTGAAGGATATCGAGCGCAGGCCTTGAAGCTATTTCCCTGGGTATGTGGGAGATGCGCGCGTACGTTTACGCATAGCAATCTTCAACTGCTGGAAGTTCACCACAAGAACAGCAACCACGATGACAATCCACCCGACGGCAGCAATTGGGAACTCCTCTGCACTTATTGCCATGAGAATGAGCATTCCAAGGTGAAGGATGCGGCGGGGCGAACAGATACGGGAAATGTTTCACCGCCCTCAACGTTCAATCCTTTTGCGGATTTGAAGGCTAAGCTGGAGGCGAAGAAGCGGAGCTAACAGTCAAACGGGCGCTAGAAAAATTTCGAGAAGCGACCCCCCCCAGAATGGCGCCGCTCTGTTACCCTTCAACATCACCGGACGACAGCGGGGAGATGGCAATGTCCGAGGGCAACAAGCGTGACGGGCCGCTGGTGCGGCACTTCCGGCAGATCCTGCTCTGGCCGCTGCAACTCATGCCGATCCGCGAGGACGCCCAGATCCAGCAGCACTGGGATCTCCTGGAGCGGACCGACCCGAGCAATCCCTGGCGTGAAGTGGCAGATGAGTTTACCGGCGATCCCGCCGCGTTCCAGGAGCGCCACTACAGCGAGTTCGTCGCTTTCCTACCCTACGTGCAGCGCTTCCTCTACGGCGAAGGCAAAGGCCGCGGGAGTATCGTGGGCGAGTCGCCGATTCGCGTGTTCCGCCGAGACGACGTGACCCGCGTGCGCTTGACCTATCCGGACAGCGGGGCATTGGTGTTCGAGGTGGCTCATGTCGACCTGTACTTCTTCTACGACCTGGATGTGACGATCCTCGCGGTTGAGATTTTCGGCGAAGAGTTGAGCCTGGCAAGAGTGCAGGAAACTTTGTTTCGCTTCGGACGCGCCTATCCCAGCTACTGGGAGCCGGACGGCTCAGGCGGCGCTTGCCTGAGGCGTGTCGAGTGGCTGTCCGCCACCGGTGACGTGCTGGCCGTGTCGGACTTCGAGCGGCGGGAGAAATATCTCTCTTTTGTCTGCCGCTACCGCGCGCCATGCATCGCCTCGCACTGGGAATTTCTGTTGAAGCCGTTGGTGTTGCATCACTCGGATGAGAAGGGGCCGATCCGCTATCGGCAGGTGGAGTTCTATCGCATGCCGGTGATGGGCTATCTGGCGCTCGATGACCCGCGTCGGCTTACACGAGCCGACTTCATGCGGCTTGCTCTGGTGACCGCGCCGGGCGAATCTGGCCGCCTACCATTCTCGGCACGCTATGCACGCGACTTCGAACAACGCTATTGTTGCGACCGCTACTGGGACGAGGAGGGGGCCGAAAACGAACCGGGCACGCGCTACCTGACCAGCGGCTACGCTTTTATGATGGTGGGCAGCGCCAAGCAACGCCTGTTCGTCGACGCCGAGGCGGGCTTGCTCGCGCAGTTCCGCCACCAGTACTTTCTACTCTTCCTCATCCCGCATCTGCATAAGGCGGCGCTGCTCATGATGTCGGATCGGCTAGTGGAATCTTTGAATCGACTAGACATCCGTGACCCGGAATCCGTCCGGCGCTTCAAGCGCGCTGTGCGACAGATGAAGGAGATCTTTCTGCGCTTTGCACACCGCTACTGGGTCTACGAAGTCTCGGATCAGGCGCAGGCCAAGGAACTTTACCGCATGAACAGGGGGTACTTGGATTGCGAGCGTCTTTACGCGGAGGTACACGACGAGATCGAGGATATGAGTGGCTATCTGGACAGCGATTCGCTGCGCCGTCAGGCCGGTACCGTTGTACGCCTTACGGTCGTGACGATCTTCGGCTTGATCGGGACGGTAACCACCGGCTTCCTCGGCATGAATCTGATCGCCGCGGCGGAGAATCCCCTCTGGCTGAGGATGTTGTTCTTTGCGCTGGTGTTGATTCCGACTATTGGGCTGACGCTCTATAGCATAGTGAAGTCCAAACGGCTCTCCGATTTTCTCGAGGTGCTCTCGGACGAGAGGCTCCCAGCCCGCACAAAGCTGGCGGCGTTCGCGCAAGTGTGGCGGAAAAAGCGCAAGCCTTCTGCCTGAAACCAGCCGGGGCAAGCCATGGAGACCTCGCTGATTGACGGAAGGGAAAACGTCACGAGAGCGGAGGCGATCGCACGATGGGTGGTGATCGACTTCATACGACACCTGCTTCGATCTGTTGAGCCACGGGGACGGTCGCGCTAAAGGACGGACGTTCGGAGAGACGTTCGTAAAGAGCGGCCAGGTGAGGAGAGCTACGCTGCCATTGGATCTCCGGCGCGCGCAGCGCTAGAAAACCAAGCATGGAGCCGACTGCGATATCGGCGAGTCCGAAGCGCTTGCCCACGCAGTAACCATCGTGCGGAACCAGCCGGGCAATTTCGCGAAGCCCGCCGTGAACTTTCCGTATCTGGCGATCTAGCCAAGGTTGGCTGCGGTGGCCTTCGGGTCTTCGCCGCTCGAACGTGCTCAACACGAAGGCGTCGCACACTCCGTCCGCCAGAACTTCCAGCTTGCGAGCGGCCAGCAACTCATCGGGTTCCTTGGGAAACAAA
Source organism: Burkholderiales bacterium (assembly GCA_046714645.1). Lineage (GTDB taxonomy): Bacteria > Pseudomonadota > Gammaproteobacteria > Burkholderiales > SHXO01 > SHXO01. The sequence goes on from JBKKAO010000088.1 coordinate 4,183, forward strand.
GCGGGCTGGGGATACTTGATCTCGATCCACTCCAAAATAAACCGCGATTCGTAGACCGTGCTGCCGTCATCGAGAATTAGCACCGGGATCTTTTCCAGCGGGTTGTACTGGGGTGCCGAGGCATCGTGATTCCAGGGCACCTCGGACATCAGTTCGAAGGGGATCTTCTTCTCGGCAAGGGCAATGCGTACTTTACGTGCGTAGGGGCTGGGTGTGGCGCTAAGTAGTTTCATGATGTTTTGTTGATCCAACACGACTAGCTAGGAAGGTAAGGTGTTCTGCCTGAGATGCGACACCACGGATTTTATGTCTACATTGCCCCCGGAGATCAGTATGCCTACCCGAGATCCCTTGGGCAGGGATAACTTCTTCTCGAACAATCCCGCGATCCCCAGGGCGCCGGTGGGTTCCACGACGATCTTCATGCGTTCCCAAACGTAGAACATGGCCGGTAGCAGCTCCTCGTCGGTAACCGTCACCATGTCGTGGACGTAGCGCATCACCAGGGGGAAGGTTACCACGCCGAGCGAAGGGGTGCGGGCGCCATCGGCGATGGTGCCGGGGTTGTGGCAGCTTTGCAAGGTCTTGGTCTTGAAGGAGCGCGTGGCATCGTCTCCCGCGGCAGGTTCCACACCGATCACCTTGCATCGCGGGCTCATGGCTGCGGTGGCGAGTGCGCATCCGGAGATGAGACCGCCACCGCCCACGGGCACGAAAAAGTAATCCAGATCACCCGCTTCCTCGAATAATTCCTTGGCGGCGGTGCCTTGTCCCGCCACCACATGAGGATGATCGTAGGGCGGAATCACGCTCAGACCCCGCTCCTGGGCCAGTTTGTTGGCGAGGTCTTCACGAGTGGTTTCGTGTTTGTTGTACAAGACGATCTCAGCCCCATAGCCCCGGGTGGCTTCCACCTTGACCTGGGGCGCGTCCTCGGGCATCACGATGACCGCCTGGGTGCCGAGTTGTGCCGCCGATAGGGCGAGCGCTTGCGCGTGGTTGCCCGATGAATAGGTGATGACGCCGCGGCTGCGTTGCTCGGAGGTGAGCTGCGACACCGCGTTATAGGCCCCCCGGAACTTGAAGGCCCCGATGCGCTGAAAGTTCTCGCACTTGAAGAAGACCTGGCAGCCGGTGCGCTGATCCATTTGCCTTGAAGTCAATACGGGCGTGCGAAGCGCGTGGCCCTTAAGACGCTCGGCGGC
>JBKKAO010000089.1:0-6663 GCA_046714645.1 Burkholderiales bacterium
CGCGCCCCACCACCAACTGGCATCCCTGCTTTTGTGCGACCGCCAGAAAGGCGGTGATATGACGGAAACACCGGCTTGCGCCAAGGTTCGATTATTAAGAGATTACTCTTTGCTCCGGTATTCTGGCTGCAGGGAAATTCCTATCGATTTCCCGCAATTATCGAGGCTGTTGATGATCTTTTTTGGATCCCAAACACCCTTGCGTAGCACGGGTGCGTCCTGCCCATGAGGAGCCCTTGGCCCACGTTTAGATCTCACCGACAATTTCGATTACGGCGTGACCGGGTATGGCATACTATTTTTCTCATACAGCATACTAGAGTCTTATCTCGGTACTGTTCAATTTTCCGTTCGCCCTTACGCGAACAGCATTGGGTGTGGTCCAGGTACCGTACGACCATTCCAATTCAATTGCAAATCATCTCGATTAATCATCTGTTTGGGAGGACACACCATGAGGCAGAAGAAAGTTTCCGTAACTAGATTTATTTTCCTGGCATTTTGCGCCGTAGCTTTTTCCACTTTCGGTGCCGATCTTGAGAAAGCCAAACCGGAGGACGTCGGTCTTTCCTCGAAGCGGCTAAATCGCATCGAAGAAGTGCTCGGTGCCAAGGTGAAGGCCGGCGAGATCCCCGGATATGTCGCACTGGTCGCGCGGCGGGGCAAGGTGGTCTACTTCGAGGCCAATGGCGCGCAGAATCCCAATACCAAGCAACCGATGTCCCGCGATTCCATCTTCCGCATCTACTCCATGACCAAGCCCATCACGAGCGTGGCGGCGATGATGCTGGTCGAAGAGGGGAAGATCAAACTCTCGGATCCCATCTCGATGTACCTACCTGAGCCTGCCAATCTTCAGGTCGCGACCAATGCCGGCACCGCGAAGACTCCAGCGGACGTCCAGACCCGCCCCGCGAAGAATCCAGTTCGCGTTCTCGATTTGTTGCTGCACACCTCCGGCTTTACTTATGGGTTCTTCAAGCCCTTCCCCGGCGGTGGGCCGGTCGAGCAGATGTACCTCGACGGCGGCGTCAACGATCTCGATATCAGCAACGCCGATCTCGTGACCCGCATCAGCAAGTTGCCGCTGAAGTACGAGCCCGGGACCACCTGGTGGTATAGCCGCTCCACCGACGTGCTTGGGCGCCTGATCGAGGTCGTTTCCGGCATGACGCTGGGCGAGTTTTTCGAGAAGCGCATCTCCCAGCCGCTTGGAATGGCCGATACCGCCTTTCGAGTCGCCCCTAGTAAAGTTTCGCGCTTCGTAGAACCCTTCGATGACGACAAGAAGGGCCTGATCCTGCAGTACACCGATCCCACCAAGCCGGTGAAGTTCGAAGCGGGCGGCCAGGGCCTGACCGCGACCGTCATGGACTACGCACGCTTCGCTCATATGCTGATGAACGGCGGCTCACTCGGAAACGCCCAGATTCTTGGCAAGAAGACCGTGGAGTTGATGACCATGAACCACGTGGGGCCCGGAATCGATCACGGTCCTTTCTATCTTCCCGGCCAGAGCCACGGTTACGGACTGCTCGGCGCGGTTCGCATCGACGGCCCACGTGCGCCCACCGCGCTGAACCCGATGGACGGCTCCACCGGTGAATACTACTGGGCCGGTTACGCCGGCACCTACTTCTGGGTGGATCCCAAGGAAGAACTGGTCGGGGTGTACATGATGCAGTCGGTGAAGCACCTGCTGTGGTACGCCAACACGTTCAAGACTCTTGTGTCTCAATCGGTCGTCAAGTAACCCCCAATACCCTCAAGGAAATGTAATCCCCTCCCCTGCTTGCGGGGGAGGGATAGGGTGGGGGCGAACCGTATCAGGGTGGCGAAAAAGTGATTCATCGCGCCCCCTCATCTTGCTTCGAAGCGAGAAATCGCCGGGGCCCTAGCCCCGGCTTACTGCACCCGACAAAGCGAAGTCGAGTCATTCATGCAATAAACCACGCACCCTCTCGTGTTCCCCTACATCTCGGCAGCAGATATCAATGCTCATCGAGACCGGAAAAAAGGCGGCAAAGTCCCTTCTATCTCCGGTCCCCACACCCCGGTAGTGTGCTTGGCACGGTCCCCAAGGTCTGCGCCAAGTCCTTGCTGCGCCACGGCAGTGCATTCATCATCAACGGCGGCTATACTCAGTCGCGAGAGAGGTGCTGCATGCGGAATAGGCGGTAATCTTCGGTATTGAAACGCGGGACTTGTCGGATTGAATCACGGGAGTTTCCCGTCTACTATATGTTAGCCATTCATGTGCGCAGATAGTCTTCACTCTCTCCCTGAAAACCTGCCGGTTCCAGAAGATGATGGAGCATGCGATCACCTTCGCGGGACGGTACTTCCATCAATTGCGTTGCAGTCCACTTCCGGAGTGGTAGTCGATCTGTCGAAGCAGGGATCGCCTTGGGTCGTTGTCTATTGTTATCCAAGAACTGGTCGGCCCGATCAGGAGCCGCTTGGCGGCGCGGAAACGTGGAACGCCATCCCAGGTGCGCGCGGTTGCACGCCTCAGTCCTGTGCCTATCGCGACCGCTACGCAGAGCTTACGGCCTTGGGTGCAACGGTGTACGGCCTCAGTACTCAAGACACGGAGTATCAAAATGAGGCTGTTGGGAGGCTGCATCTACCGTTTCCCCTGTTGAGCGATGCACAGCTGGCCCTTGCAAGAGCCTTGCAACTCCCAACCTTTACGTTCGCTGGCCTTGAGTTAATCAAGCGCCTCACGCTTATTATTCGCGCGGGGCGAATCGAAGAAGTGTTTTATCCCGTGTTCCCGCCAGATGCAGATGCGGAGCGAGTGGTCGCATGGCTAACATCTCATTGCAGCGGACGCGCTGAAGCGCGTCGCTGAATTCTACGTTTAGGCACTCCTTGTGGACGCTCGGTTATCATGCCGTGGCAGCATTGATTGCAGGAAGTCGAAACTAAATTTCTACCTTTACATGAGGAGTGTCACGTGACAGATGAAGCTACTCAGAGCCTTTCGAACCTAATCGATAACAAGGCAGGTGCGTACCGGATCTTGCCGGGCGGCTCGGTGTATTGTTCAGGTGTCGTCCCCTACGAAGGATTTGAGGTGGTTCGCGTACTCTTGCAGCCCTGGATTCCACTAGAGAAGGCGTACGCGTTTATTGAGAAACACCTGAAGCGCGTGGAGCGACCGGTTCAAGCTTTCTGTGGAATTGAGCTCCGAGTGCCGGCGCCGTTAACGTTTTCGCAGTGGTCTTCCTTCAATGTCCCATACCTTAAGCAACTACGCGAATGGGGGTTGATCTTCGGTGATCAAAGTGGCGTGTGCCGGTCCAACATCGCGCTTGCACTAAAGGCACCTGATGTGACGTCTGTTTGTGCGTTCTCATATACGGTACCGACATCCGAGAAGGTGAAGACGTTCTTCCTGTCTGGAACAGCTGATATCGATTCGAGCGGCAAGATCATCGCAGAGGGGGATACCGGGGCTGCGGCCATGCAGAAACGTGCACGATTCACGATTGATACCGTGGGTGCAACTCTGAGAAAGTTGAACGTTAGCTGGGAAGACACCACGCAGATTGCCTTATTCCACGTGGCTGACATTCCGGATCTTTGGGGCCCAGCGCTATTGGGTACATTTGGAGATGCAGTGCGCCGCGGAGTACTTGTCTATCATGCGCGACCACCACTGGTGGGTGCAGAGGTCGAATTGGAGGCGCGTGCTGTGCGGCAAGAGCTGATCGTTGCAGCCTCCTGAAGGCGTTCGATGTAGGCAGCAACGCGGGATCCAGGTTGAACTGCAACGCGTTCGGAAAGCGAATGAGAGTTCCGGCGTGTCATCAGCGCCACCAAAATAATCAGCCGTAAGCGTCTAGCCCTACCACCTGGTATTTCAAGCTGCTTGTCGGCAGTCTCCGAGTTTTTCTGCGGAGGTGACGATGATGGCGGACGCGAAGCTTGAGAAGTTTTGGGCGCAGCACATCAGAGGATGGCGTGCGAGCGGGCGGACACAGGCCGAGTACTGCGCGGTGCACGAGCTGAGTCTGGCGAGCCTGAAGTACTGGGGCTGGCGCAATGGGAAGAAGGCGAAGGCGCTCACGCTGGTAGCGGCACGACCCGTGCGTCAACCGGTGCGCCAGACGGCGGAGCAACGCTGTGTGCTACGCGGGCCCGATGGTTGGGTGGTGGAGTTCTCGGGTGTGCCACAAGCAGGCTATGTGGCCGCGCTGCTGAAGGGTGTGCGATGATGCCGGCGGTGCAGGAGGTGTGGATCGCGGTGCAGCCCATCGATATGAGGGCGGGGATCGATGGATTGACGTTGCGCGTCCAGGAGGCGCTGGGGCGCTCGCCGTGCGATGGGAGCGCGTACGCGTTTCGCAACCGGCGCGGGAATCGATTGAAGGTGTTGACCTGGGATGGCACGGGCGTGTGGATGTGTCATCGGCGGTTGCACCGGGGAGTGTTTGTGTGGCCTCGGGCGCAGGAGGCGCTGTGCTGCTTGAGCGAGCAGGCGTGGGACTACTTGGTGAGGGGGGTGGACTGGGAGCCCTTGGAGGCGCCGGCGCCGCGGCATTGGGTGGTGTAATTGGGCGCGGCGCGTGCGCAATATCACGTGCGGCTACGACGGCCCGTAGCACGCAACGTGTGAGGGGTGTTGAGGTGAAGGGAGACTGGATTGGTGTCCAGTAGAAGGGGAGAATAAAAATTCGTCCATGTGCTTGGAATCGGCGCGGCGTGTCGATACAATTCGCACATGGACTTGACTGCGGAACTGGCCCGATTCGACGCACCCCCTGAGCTAACACAATGGGTCAGCGACACGCTGCAAAAGCTGGCCGGTGAGAATCAGCGATTGGTCGATGAGACGCAAAGTAAGAACGAAGTCATCCATCATCGCGATCTAAAGATTCAAGCCTTGACGCTGGAGCTGGCGCACTTGAAGCGCATGCGCTACGGGGTGCGTAGTGAATCGCTGGGCCCGGAGCAGCGCGCGCTGTTCGAGGAGACGATGGGCACGGACTTGGCGGCGCTGGAGGCGCGTGCCGAAGAGATCGCCACGCAGAAGAAGATCCCCATCGAGCCCCGCCGGCGCGCCCACCCAGGGCGCCAAGCGCTCCCCGGCCATCTGCCCCGAGTGGAGTACCGCCACGAACCCGATTCGTGCACCTGCGGGCAGTGCGGGGAGACACTCACCAAGATCGGGGAAGACATCACCGAGCAGCTCGATGTGGAGCCCGCGCGCTTCTTCGTCAATCGGCATATTCGCCCGCAGTACGCTTGCCGGGGGTGCGAGACGGTGCAAGCGGCGCCGGTGCCTGCGGCGATTGTGGACGGCGGGATGGCGGCGGTGGGCTTGTTTGTGTGGGTGATCACGGCCAAGTACCTCGATCACCTGCCGCTGTACCGCTTGGAGGGCATCGCACAGCGCCAGGAGGTGACGCTCAGCCGGGCTACCCTGGCGCAATGGGTGGGGCGCATCGGGGTGGTCTTGCAGCCCCTGGCGGATCGGCTCTGGGAGCGGCTCAAAGAGCGCCGGGTTGTGCACGCTGATGAGACCCCTGTTCCGCAGTTGGATCCGGGGGCGGGCAAGACCAGGCGCGCCTACTTGTGGGCGTATCGAAGCGGGGTATTCGAGACGGGTCCACCGATCGTGGTGTTTGACTACCAGGCGAGTCGTGCGGGGGTGCACGCGCAGCACTTCTTGGCGGGCTGGGCGGGGGACCTCATGGTCGATGACTATGCGGGCTACAAGCAGTTGCTCACGCACGGCGTGACGGAATTGGCTTGCCTGGCGCATATGCGGCGCAAGTACTTCGAGATCCAGGCATCGAGCCCCTCCCCCATTGCCAGCCAGGCGCTCGAGCGCATCGGCGCGCTCTACGCCATCGAAGCGCAGGCGAAGGAGGCTGACGTGGCCGAGCGCGCCAGAGTGCGCACACAGTTCGCCAAGCCCTTGCTCGAGGACATGCATCGCTGGTTGCTTGCCACGCGCACCACGGTGGCCAACGGATCGGGGACCGCCAAGGCGATCGACTACAGCTTGAGGCGCTGGGAGGCACTCAGCCGCTATGTCACGCGAGGCGACCTGCCGATCGACAACAACCCGGTGGAGAATGCGATCCGTCCGATCGTTTTAGGCAAAAAAAACTGGATGTTCACTGGTTCGGAGAGCGCGGGCAAGCGTGCGGCGGCGATACAGACGTTGCTGGCCACCGCGAAGCTCAACGCACTGGACCCCGCGGCGTGGCTACGAGACACACTGGAGAAACTCCCGGCGTGGCCCAACAGCCGCATCGATGAATTACTGCCGCTGCGCAGCTCCCCATAAATCATCGACAACGAAAAGTCGAGATGGGATGGCTAGACGCTTACAAAACGCCCGCCCGTGTGGTGGCTCTCCCGGCTCAGATTCTCGGCCTCGACGAAATCCTTTAGCGCCGGTTCGGAAGCCCAGCCTTCGAGCAGCGTGTGAATCGAACCGAGTGGAGGTGCTCCTCACTGAGGTGAGGCAGCACGTCGAAGTCGATGGCGGCGTCTTCAAGCTGGCTGGTGTATTGAGCGAGCCCTATTTGTTCTAGCCATGTTCTTAGCGCGGACACGATGCAGCCTCAAGCGGGAGGGTGCGGCGATTGTACAGAACGACGAAGCGTTCGTAGATGAGGAGCGCTTGGCGAATCCCTTCTACAC
>JBKKAO010000090.1:0-4380 GCA_046714645.1 Burkholderiales bacterium
GTAAGCGCGCTGCTCGGACCCGCATTGGTCACCCGGGCGCGAGCCGCCGACGATACCCAGAACAGCACCTCGGGCCGAATGCTGCTGAAAGGCGGTACGGTTCTCACGATGGACAAGGGGATCGGCAATTTCTCCAACGGCGATGTACTCCTCAACCGCAACAAGATCGAGGCTGTCGCGCCAGATATCCCAGTGCGAGACGCGCAGACCATCGATGCCACCGGGATGATCGTCATGCCGGGGTTCATCGATACCCATAGGCACATGTGGCAGGGACTGATCCGAAACATCGGCCCCAACGATTTGCTGGGCGACTACCTTGCCAAAGTGCTGTTCGGGTTCGCGCCAAGGATTACGCCAGAAGAAGTTTATCTGGGCGACTTGATTACCGGCCTGTCAGCCCTCAACGCCGGGATCACGAATATCCTCGACTGGTCACATATCGGCACCAGCCCAGCGCACACCGATGCGGCGATTCACGGCTTGCAGGTCGCCGGCATCCGCGCTGTCTACGCATATGGACCCAATTTCGGCATTACACCGAGGTGGTTCGACAATCCGAACAGTCCGTACCCGAATGATATCCGGCGCTTGCGCAAGCAACATTTCGCCAGCACCGATCAGCTTCTGACACTGGCCCTGGCCGCTGCCGGTCCCGAGTTCTCAACTGTCGAAGCGGCCGCACGGGAATGGAATATCGCGAGGGAGGTCGAAGCGCGCATCAGCGTGCACGTGGGTGTCGGCCTACTCGGCAAGCAAGGGAAACTGCAGGCGCTTGGAGCGAAAGTACCGTTTCGAGAGGACACCACATACATTCATTGCTGCACGCTCAATGACGCCGAGTGGGACCTCATCGCGGGCAGTGGCGGCACGGTTTCATTGGCAATACCTATCGAAATGCAGATGGGACACGGCATGCCGCCCATCCAAAAATCCCTCGATGCCGGTATTCGTCCCAGCCTCAGCGTGGATGTCGAGACCAATCAACCCACCGATATGTTTACCCAAATGCGTGCGTGCTTCTCCCTGCAACGCGGGCTCATCAACGAAAAGAATCTATTCGGCGGTCCGGAGCCTGACCGCAAGAAGTTGCTCAGCGTGCGCGACGTACTCGAGTTCGCCACTATCGAAGGTGCAAAAGCCAACGGACTTGCCAGCAAGATTGGAAGCCTGACACCGGGGAAGGACGCGGACATCGTCATGCTACGCACCAACCACCCCAACGTATCGCCGGTCAATGATGCGTTCGGTGCCGTAGTGCTAGGCATGGATGCCAGCAATGTGGACTCCGTCTTTGTCGCGGGGAAGGCAGTCAAACGCAACGGCCAGTTGGTCGGCGTAGACGTTCAGCGCATTCAACGAGAGGCAGAAAGCGCGCGCATAGCGCTCGTCAACAGAGTCAACGCCGTCACCAAGTAACCGGGATACCAAGCTACCATCACCGCGCACGATGCGGGGCGGCTGCTCAATCCCGCGCTCGCGGATGGACAGGTACGCGGCGGAGTCAATTCCAATACAGGTTTGAGTCTGAGCACGGGGGTTCTGAGGGTTTTACAAATCAAATTGGATGAGTGGCTGTGGAGCTTGTGGGCAGAGGGACGCGCGGTGGATAACGGGGTTATCGTTATCCACGGCAAGCGCCCCGGTTCGTCCCGAAACGCACGCCGAAGTTCAAGGGAAGCTGACCCATCACTGGCGCCTTGGGCTGTCCTAATCGGTATATCCTTGGCCATACCGTCACTACAGGAGTATCTCCATGGCCTACGATCTATTGATCAAGAACGGAAATGTTGTCGATGGCACCGGCGCTCCCGGCCGCCGGGCGGATGTGGCGGTGCAAGCCGGAAAAATCGCCGAGATCGGCAAGATCACCGGTAGCGCCACAAAGACCATCGATGCTGCCGATTGCGTGGTGGCGCCGGGGTTTATCGACCCTCATACCCACTACGATGCGCAAATCTGTTGGGACGCGGCCGTGACACCCTCCCCTTGGCATGGTGTAACCAGCGTCGTGATGGGCAATTGCGGGGTGGGCATCGCGCCGTGCCGGCCCGCCGAGCGCGAGGTCGCCATGCGCGATTTGGTCAACGTCGAAGCCATTCCCTTCGAGGTGCTGGACAAGGGGATCACTTGGGATTGGGAAACCTTTCCGCAGTTCATGGACGCCGCCGAGCGTCGGGGTTCGGCGCTCAATCTCGCATTCTTGGCTCCCCTCACGCCCTTTCGCCACTACGTGATGGGCGGGGAATCCATGGAGCGCGCGGCCACGACGGAGGAGACGGGCCGCATTTGCGCGCTGCTGGCGCAGGCCATGGATGCCGGCGCCTTCGGCTTTTCCAGCACGGTGTTGAATCAGCACATCGGCTACGGTGGCCGGCCGCTCGCCTGCCGCAATGCAAGTCTCGATGAGTACCAAGCCTATTCCAACGTACTCCAGGAGAAGAACAAGGGTGCCATCGAAGTGGCGCTCACTCGCACCATTGCGGTCCTCGAGGACGAGCAATACGAATTGCTGGATCTTCTGCTAGCGCAAAGCAAGCGGCCCGTCACCTTCATCGCCATGTTCGATCGCGACGACATTCCGGAAGCCGTGCGAGATACTTTGCGCAAGGCCGCGCCGCTCATCAAGCGCGGGGCGCGTCCTCAGACTTCGCCCTTGCCGCTGACGCGCGAGGTCAACATGCGCAATCCCTTTGCTTTCGCGCCTTTCCCCTCGTGGAAGCGCGTTTTCGCCGACCAGTCCAAGGCCGCTCAGACGGCGGTGTACAAAGATCAGGCGTTCCGCGATCATTTTCGTGAAGATTTGAAGAAGCCCCTGACCTTCGGCAATTGGGCAAGGGTGACCGTGCACGAGGCCAGGTCGCCTGCATTGAAACAGTTCGAGGGTAAAACGGTGGCCGATATCGCCAAAGCACAGGGCAAGGATGGGGTCGACACCTTCCTTGACTTGACCGTGCAAGACGATCTCGAGATCGAGTTCACGCTCTCCACCTTCAACCACCGCGTGGATCGCATGAAGGAAATCCTCAACAACCGGGACATCCTCATCGGGCTTGGCGACGGCGGCGCCCACGTCGACATGCTGTGCGATTCCGGCTACCCAACCTACCTGTTGGGGACCTGGGTGCGTGAGCACCAAGCGTTGACCTTGGAACATGCGGTGCAACGCTTGACCTCCGATCCCGCGGACTTCTTCGGCATCAAAGACCGTGGCCGCCTCAAGCCGGGACTCGCCGCCGACATCGCCATCTTCGATCCGCAGACCGTGGGATCGGGCAATCGCGGCGAACGCCGCTATGACCTGCCGGGTGGGGCAAAGCGAATGGTCATGCCCTCGCGCGGCGTGCTGTACACCATCGTCAATGGCGAATGCGTGTACGCCAATGGGAGTGTGACTGAGTCCAAACCAGGGCAGGTATTGCGGTCCTAAGCATCGAGAGTTCTTGCTCGTGAAGCAATCAATCGTCACCTTGGACATGGAGGGCGTGCTCACGCCCGAGATCTGGATCGCCGTTGCGGAGAAAACGGGTATTCAGGAACTACGCCGCACTACTCGCGATGAGCCGGATTACGACAAACTCATGCGTGGCCGGCTGGCGATTCTTGACCGGCATGGATTGAAACTCTCCGAGATTCAAGACGTCATCGGCACCCTCAGTCCGCTGCCCGGCGGCAGAGAGTTTCTCGACGAGCTGCGCTCCTTCGTCCAGGTGGTGATTTTGTCCGACACCTTCGAGCAATTCGCGGCGCCCTTGATACGCCAGCTCGGCATGCCGACCCTGTTGTGCCACCGTCTGGTGGTCCAGAACGATCGCATCGTGGGTTACCAACTGCGCATGCCTGAACAAAAGCGAGAGGCCGTGTCGGCCTTCAAGCGGCTCAATTACCACGTGATCGCCGCCGGCGATTCCTTCAACGACACTGCCATGCTCATCGAGGCGGACGCGGGCTTTCTCTTTCACGCGCCGGAGCATGTCACCGCGCAGTTCCCCCAGTTCGAGGCGGTCAATGAATATAGCGACCTGATGGCTCTGATTCGAGGTTCGCTGGCCTGAGCTTTAAGGGGCGCCGCTGGCGGGCGGCTTGACAACGAACGGAGCGGGATCGGATACTCCGCTGGTTGTGAGAGACTCAGATCGCCCTGCAGCGGACTGACCGCGCCGTAGACATACACGAATTGGCGTTCATAGCCGTTGAGCATGACTGGTCGCCAGGGCAAGGGTGCCCAACACCGCCGGGGACGCGCCATGCGGCCAAAGCGCGCTTCGTCCTGGAACATCAGCCGCACCGAGCGCCCCCGCAACTCGGCCGCGTTCACCGCGGCAGCCAGTATTTCGGGGAGTTTTTTTTCCACGCCCCCTGCGCCACGGGATCGCTCTT
>JBKKAO010000091.1:0-5547 GCA_046714645.1 Burkholderiales bacterium
ACGATTGACATCAGCGGCCGCTCAACAGCGGCGCTGTTGAACGGTCCGCTGGATGTGATGGTTGGGCGGCAGATTGGTGGTCTATTCCGCTGACACACCAGATTCCTCCACAATCCTTCTCCACCGAACCAGCTCGGTTTGTATAACTGACGCAAACTGTTGCGGTGTGCTTGCTACAGTCTCACTGTCCATGCTCGCAAGCCAGGCAGCAAATTCTTTGCCCTTCAGCGCGCCGGTGATCTCCTTGTGGAGTGTGGCGATGATGTCGGGACGAGTACCAGCCGGGACCAGATAGCCGTTCCATGCGATGACTTCAAACTCCGGCAGACCGACCTCGGCGGCGGAAGGGACATCCGGCAGGGCAGGTTTGCGGTTGCGGCCCGCGACAACTAATGCGCGCACCTTGCCAGATTTGACGGCCGGGACCGCGATGGCAGCGAACTCAATGTCGATTTGTATGACCCCAGCCATCAAGTCGGTGATCACCTGCGCTTGGTTCTTGTACGGCACGTGCGTAATCTTCACGCCAGCAAGGCGACTGAACAGTTCGCCGGCAAGGTGCTGAACGGAACCGTTGCCCGGAGACCCGAAGTTTAATTCACCGGGTCGAGCCTTCGCGTAGGCGATGAGATCGGAAAGATTCTGCACCGGGATCTCCGAATTGGTCAGAAGTACAGGGTTTCCTCGAGTTCCCAAGGTGATTGGGGAAAAACTCCTGACGGGATCATATGGCAGCGTCTTGTGGAGGGCCGGGTTTATGCACAGCGTGGAGCTATTTCCGAGCAACAACGTGTATCCATCGGGCTTTGACCTTGCAGCTAGGTCCGCGGCGATGGTTCCAAGTGCACCCGGTCGGTTGTCGACGATGAACGGTTGTCCTAGAGATCGGCTCAGCTGGTCCGCCATCTTTCGTGCAAAGACGTCCAGAACCCCACCCGCAGCGCTGGGAACGATGATACGAACCGGGCGGCTTGGATACCTATCCGCCAGAGCGGACCCGATCCCGCATGCGAACAGCAGGTAGATTGCCGTAACGAAGAACGCTCGATCAACGCGCACCATCTGGCGTTTCCTCTTCTGCCGCCGCGGCCTTACTTCATGCCGCCCAACGCCCCAGTTCAGCGGGCGGCAACAGGCGGCGAAGCCGGCTGTTGACGCTCCGCTGGAACTGGATGTTCAAGTAAGCCGCTACGCGGCGGAAGTTCATCATCGTTCTCGCGTGTCCATACTGAAGTGCAAATCATACTACTGCTGAGTCACTAGCCGCATCCCGTAGAGTTTGTTCTCCTGATGGGGCTCGTCACGAGTTTCGTGACGAGCGTCCCATTCATCTTCTTAGGAGAACACCCATGAGCACCGATTGGTATCAAAAGTCCGTCAACGCCCTCACGCTCGCCGGCAAAGGGTCTCGCACGGTCGAGGCCTACACCCGGGCGCTGCGTATGTTGGTTCAGTTCCACGGCAAGGATCCCTGCGAGATCTCGGAGGCCGATCTCGAATCGTATTTTCTGCACCGGCGCAATGTGGATCACTGGTCGCCCAACACGATGCGGATGTGCTACTGCGGCATTCGCTTCTTCTTCGTCTCGGTGCTGGGGCGCGATTGGCGGCTGTTTCAATATCTTCGTGCCCGCAGCGAGTCGCGTCTACCGGCGGTGCTCTCGCGCGAGGAAGTGCGCTCGGTTCTGGCCTGCGTGCATACCTCGCACAACCACGCCTTCTTGAGTACGGTATACGCCTGCGGGTTGCGCTTGCAAGAGGCTCTGTTCTTGGAAGTCTGCGACATCGACGCCCAGCGCATGATGATCCACGTGCACCGTGGCAAGGGCGCCAAGGACCGCTTCGTGCCCTTGCCGCGGAGGACTCTTTTCCTGTTACGCGAGCACTGGAAACAACACCGCAATCCCCGGCTGGTGTTCCCCGCCTACGGGCGCGACTCGCGCTCAGGGGGCGTGTCTAGCACTCCGATGGCCAAGAGTTCGGTGCAAGGGGCCTTCAGGCGCGCTAAGTTCCAAGCCGGTATCCGCAAGGCGTCCGTGAGCGTGCACACGCTCAGACACTATTCCGAGTCCCGGACTATGCCGAGCACGGCGGCGTGCTATCTGGGATAGATGTCGCGATTGGCCGTGTTTACTCGGCATAGGTTTTACGCGCTACAGTGCCTTGAGGAACGCCAGCAGCCGGTCGTCGGGGCGAAACCGGCCGGGCTTACCTTCGGGCGGGGCGGTTTTGGCTAGAGCTTGTTCCTTCATAGCAAGATTGGCTTCGAGATAGATCTGCGTTGTCTCCACCGATTCGTGTCCAAGCCACAATGCGATCAGCGCTCGATCCATCCCTGCCTGCAACAATTCCATCGCGGCGGTGTGCCGCAGCATATGTGGCGTGATCCGTCTCTGCTGCAAAGATGGGCATGTCTTGGAGGCTGCCGCGAGATGCTTGGTAAGAAGGTATTGCACGCCATCAGCGCTCAGGCGCTCGCCTCGTGAACTCGGAAACACGATCGCGTCAGCCCGGTCTGGTATTTCGCGCAACCAAGCCTTGAGGACGGCGACGGTCTGCTTCGTGAGCGGGGTCGCCCGTTCCTTGCGGCCCTTGCCAAGCGTTCGGATATGGGCACCTGCGCCCAAGACGAGCGCATCGCGGCGTATGGCAGTGAGTTCCGAGAGGCGCAGGCCGCTTTGAACGGCAACCAGAAACAAGGCGTGATCACGACGTCCCGACCACGTGTGCTGATCGGGTGCTGCAAGCAAGGCCTCAATTTCCGCTCTGATCAGAAAGCCAACCTGAGTGCGCGTAAATCTCTGGCTGGGGATCGCCAGGACCCGCTGGATCTGTTCCGAATGGGCTGGCGCTTCGAAGGCTGCGTAGCGAAAGAAGGAGCGGATAGCGGTAAGACGCAGGTTGCGGCTGCGAGCTGCAATACCGCGCTCGCTTCCCAG
This sequence comes from Burkholderiales bacterium, assembly GCA_046714645.1. Taxonomy (GTDB): domain Bacteria; phylum Pseudomonadota; class Gammaproteobacteria; order Burkholderiales; family SHXO01; genus SHXO01. Next base: position 2,940 of record JBKKAO010000091.1, read on the forward strand.
GTTCTCCAAGAATGCGGCAATCAACGGCGCGTCGATCTGCTCAAACGGCAACTGACTTGGCGGCTTGCAAATGCGGGCCTGCGCGAAGTGTAGTAGCAGGCGAAAGGTATCCCGATACGAGGCAATCGTATGCGGGCTCACCTGGCGTTGTTGCATCAGTCGCTGCGTGAAGAAGCGCTGCAGCAGCGTCGAGAAATTGGCGCTTGTGCTCATGGCCGTTGCTCCCAGCGATGTTCAAGGCGCGCAACTGCCTGCTCCATCAGTTCTGAGCAAGCACTGAGATACCAGTAGGTATCGGCAACATGAACATGTCCCAGGTAAGTCGATAGCACCGGCAGGCGACGTTCCGCATCCTCGCCCGCGCGATACCATTGCAGCAGCGTTTGCACCGCAAATCGATGGCGAAGGTCATGGAGCCGCGGACCGTGACTCGCGCCGACGGCGCGCAGGCCGATTCGGCGAGAGAGCTTGTAGAACGTTCGATGGACATCCCCGATGTCCAAATGGTGTCCGCGACTGGTAACAAAGAAGAACGGGGATGCGATAGCGCCAGCAAGGCAGCGCGCCCGGCGTGCTCGATACTGTGCGAGCATCGCCTGAGTCGAGCGATGGATCGGCACGAGGCGCGACTTGCCGAACTTGGTGCCGCGAACCATCAGCACGCTTTCCTGGAGATCGACATCCTCGATCTGTAGACGGATCGCCTCACCGATCCTCATGCCGGTGACGCTGAGCAATCCGAGCAGACAGTGATAGGTGAGCGGACGCAAGCCCTCGGCCGGAGGAAGCTCCAGAGCGTGTTGCAGCAACTGCGCGATTTCCGTCTCCGAATAGAGGTACGGCCGGGCGCGGCGCGGACGAAACGGCAGCAGGCCCGGTGGCGGAATCTCGGTTTGCGGTTCGCTCGCGGCGTGGTGGCGGGCGAAGCCTCGGACATAGCTCAGACGCTGTGCCCGCGTCGCAGGCTGCACCGATGGATTCTGCTGCGCCCATTCCAAGGCGAGCTGGGTCGTGAGTTGAGTGGCGCTGCGGTCTTCCAGAAACGCGGCAAACTTCTCCAGGCAAATGCCGGCATCGCGCAGTTTGAAGCCTAGGCTGCGCCGCAGCGCCAGATAGTCTTGAATCGATTTCCGTAGCGGATTCATTGCGCGCCTCCCGGCCACGGCAGCGCCAAAGAACGCAATAGATCCAGATCGACCTTGGCATAGATCATCGTGGTCTGCTGGTTACGGTGGCGCAGCAGCTCACCGATTTCGGCCAGCGAGGCCCCACGGCGCAGTAGGTGGGTGGCCACGGAGTGACGCAGCAGGTGCGCGCCTTTATGGGCCGGGTTCAGCCCAGCACGCTTCAACGCGCGGCGAACAATGCAACAAATCGCCACCGAACTGGCAAATCCACGATGGGGGGCTCGTAGGCGCACGAACACTTGCCGGGCGGAGCAGACGGGGCGCAGCCAACGCAAATAATCGGCCAACGCTGCCCCAACATCCTGTGGGATCGGCAGCCGGTCGGAGTTCCCTCCCTTTGCCAGAATGCGTAATTCGCCCCGCTCCCAATCCAGATCATCCAGCATCAAACCAACCACTTCACCGGCGCGCAAACCCAACCGCGCAAGCAATAGCAAGATTACCCAGTCGCGGCGACCTACCGCCGTGTGCCGATTGCAGTGCGACAGCAGTCGCTGGACGTCGTCCGAGGACAACGCTCGCGGCAGCGATGCCATCGACCAATTCGCCACCGTCGGTACACTGGAACGCAGATCGATCCTGATCAGGCCCTGGTAGCGGGCGTACTGTAGGAATGAGCGCAGCGCGGCGCTCATCAGCTTGGCGCGCTTGGAATGGCCAAGCCGAGCTGCCTCCAGCTGCACGAAGCGCACTACATCGCTCGCCTGCAAGCGATTGAACTGTAGGTCACCGTCGGCAAAGCACTCAGCGAGAAAACGCCTGACAAGCGGCAGATAGAGGCGCACCGTTGCCGGTGCGAGTCTGCGTTCTCGCCCCAGGTATTGCCGATACTCTTCTTCCAGCCCTTGAGCCGGCGTCAACGGTAATGGCGCATCCATCGCAACGATGCCCCGCTCCCACAGAATCTTCACTAGCCGCCGCATAATGGCGGCATCACCCGACCTGAAGTGTCGATGACGAGATCGGTACTCCAAATAGTGTTCGAAGTGTTTCGGATCAAGTTGCGTCGGCATGATCTTGCGCCGAGCCATCCAGCGGCCTAGATCGGCAACTACTTGCAAGGCGTAGCGGCCCGAAGCGCGCGCGTATCCTTCATCGCTCAGCTGGCGCGCAAGCTCGTCCACGTATGCGCCTAATGTATTCCCACGCATTCGACGCAGTGTGTGTGCGTCCTGATAAAACTGTTCCATTTGATCTCCTTCCATCGAGGCGGAATGCCTCGGAAGGCAATCAAACTATGCCGAGCAAGCCTGCGCTAGACGTGCATACTTAGAGGCGCCAGCCGCCGTGCTCGGCATAGTCCGGGACTCGGAATAGTGTCTGCTATTCCGACATCGGAATAGAAGCCACTATTACGAGTACCGGACTATTCCGAGCACGGCGGCTGGCGCCTCTAAGTATGCACGTCTAGAGCAGGCTTG
>JBKKAO010000092.1:0-6363 GCA_046714645.1 Burkholderiales bacterium
ATCTTCGCCATACCTAGTTGGCTAGCGTTATCCTTCCCTTCTACCCTTCTACTCATGGAAACCTTCATCTCATGAAAGCGACAAGCACGTTTGCGTTACTCGTTTTATCCGTCGCCGCCGGTGCGGCACACGCCCAGGACACCGGTTCCACCGTTAAGGATTGTCCCGTTTGCCCGGAAATGGTGGTGATCCCCGCGGGCGAATTCGTGATGGGGTCGCCGCCGGAGGAGAGCGGCCAGACGGACGAAAAGCCGCAGCACAAGGTAAAGATCTCGAAACCCTTCGCGGTGGGCAAGATCGAGGTCACCTTCGATCAGTGGGACGCTTGCACGGCGGAAGGCAAGTGCCCGAAGGCGGGCGATGACGACTTGGGCCGCGGCGAGCGGCCGGCCATCAACGTGAGTTGGGGCGATGCTCAAGATTACGTAAAGTGGCTCTCGCAAAAGACCGGGAAGAAGTACCGCCTGCTCTCCGAATCCGAGTGGGAATATGCCGCCCGCGCGGGGACCACAACGCCTTGGTACTGGGGCATTTCCGAGGGCAGCCAGGGTTCGTCCCGAACCTGCCAGTACGCCAACGTGCATGACGAAAGCAGCAGCGCAGCCCATCCTTTATATGTGTGGTCCAGCCACCCTTGCGACGATGGTTTTCCGGAGACCGGACCCACAGGCAAGTACAAACCCAATGCCTTTGGGCTGCACGACATGTCGGGCAATGTGCGCGAGTGGATAGAGGATTGTTTTCATCCCACTTACACCGGCGCGCCAGCCGATGGCTCGGCGTGGAAAGAAGCCACCTGCGAGAAGCGCATCGTTCGCGGCGGGGGATGGATCGATGGTTTCCAAACCGTGCGCTCCGCCTACCGCCATACGCTGGAAGCGGGGCTGCGCGCCTATCAAGTGGGATTCCGCGTGGCGCGGGACCTTGTGCAGTAGCTTTAGGAAACAGAAAAAAAAGCCGGGGCAAGCCCCGGCTCTAGGATGAAACGAGTCGGAAGTCTAAATTACGCGAGCGTCTGATCCTTCCTGGCGATATAGCCGTAGGCGGCATTGCTGCGGCCGGTGTCGCCACCCATGGCCAGGTACTCGGCCTTGATGGCTGCCAGCTTGTCTTGCGTGAACGCCGGGCCTTGGGCCATCTTGATGTCCAAGCCATAGAGCTGAGCGGAGTTGAGCCCAAAGATCTTTTGCTTGACCTCGCTGTTGGGACCGCCCAGCTTGATCTTCCAGCCCATCTTCTTCATGACGTCGTCCGGGATTTCCATTCGGCGCATGGCTTCGATTTGCCACTGGGGCGAACCGTACCACACGGAGTCGGTACCCCATACCACGCGCTCCGGTCCCATCATGTTGACCAGTTGGCCAATGAACATGGAGCAGAACTTCGGATTGGTGACCGCGGTGGACGCGAAGGTGGAGCCGATTTCCCCGTACACGTTGTTCACGCCGAACTTGTCGGGGATGCGGGCCAGATCGGTCGCCCACTCCACATAGCCGGTGTCGAGGAACTTCTGTAGATCGGCATCAGGCTGATCCGCTAACCATGGACGCAGCGCCGAGTGGTAGATCACGAAGTTCATGCCTGGCCAATCTTTGGCGGCCTTACCGATGTCCCAAGCGGAGGCGTGTTCCCACGTGCCCGCGAAGGCCTTCGTGTAGTCACGCGGCATTAAGCCTTTGTGAATACAGATGGTGTTGATACCGGCCTTGGTCACCTTCTCGTAGAAGGGATACATCAGCTTCTCGTCGTCCAGGCGCCAAGCGAACTTGGAGGGGCCGAAGGGATCGCCAATGGTGTAGGACTTCCAGCTGACGGGCTTCAGAACTTCGATGCCGCGATCGACTTCGTCCATCCAATTTGGATACTTGGGCGTGATGATGGTGTGGCCCAACATGCGAGTGGAGCCCGCCATCTTGTTCACGGAGCGGCAGGCGTTCTGGATCGCGTCGTTGGACAGCAGCCACCAGGATGGATCGTCGAAAGGAGCCCCGGAGAGTAACGATATCTTGGTGTCGCTATCCAGGAAGATCTCTTTCAGATAGTTGTCCATCTTATAGCGCGACAAAGTCATCGGCGCGCTGTTGATGTCCGGGTTCACCTTGGCGCCGACCGCCCACTTGGTCAGACCTAGCAGACCTTCCTGCTTGAAGTCGTCGCGAATGAAGTGGGTTTGATCGTCGAAGATGAACTGGTTGGCCAACTGCTTCTTGCGGTAATCCGACATTTGCATGTCGTTGGCTTCCGCTTCGCTCACGTCGAAAATATTATCGCCATGAATTTTGTTCATGGCCAGGAACGCGGTCGCCATGCCGGCGCTGGTAGCCAGGAATTGACGGCGGTCCATGTTGTGACGCTTTGCTTGAATGTCCGCCATTTCCTTGATCAAGGCCTCGACTTTGGCCTGCTTCTCGGTTTGGGGCAGCGGGTTATATTCGCCGTTTGAGACGATCTGAGTGGGAATCGGAGAGCGGAACGCAGCCTCGTCGGCCGGTACCACTGTCTTGTACTCTTCATCGCTCATATGGACGCCAATGTGCCTTTGAATAGCCATTCGGTTCCTCCTAGTTGTAGGTAGTAAGTAGCGCTACTTCCTCGACCCCATGCGCGCCGGCCGTTACCCCTGGCCGACTCGAATCGAATCTAGGATTCTTGAATTACTTGTCAAACTTGTAAGCCTTGTCTTCCTCAACCTTGCCTTCGCAGGCGGACGCGACATTTTTCTTGGCGTTGGCGCAGGCGGTGCCGATGGCTACCATGGTGTCGGTGGCGCTATTCTTGTCGTCGCAGAAATACTCCATCTGGGACTTAGCATCGTTGCAGTTACCCGCGCGCTCGTCTTTCTTGTCCGCCGCGCTCGCGCTAAGCGCGAAGACGAGGCATAGGGATCCAAGGACTAGGTTGAGATGTCTCATAAGCTCCTCCTTTATGGTTTTCTGATGACTTCCCCCTCGCGAGGGGGTCCAGTTCGCGCTTCACGGCGCAGTCTTCGTCGCGCATTTTGCGCTCCGCGCTGCTTCGCAATCAATATGTCATTGCCCTATACCGCCGAGCAAACGCGATTTCGCAGAGAATACACCTATCTGCGCACCCAATGGAACTGGGTTTCGATGAAAATATCGTTGGGGGGACTGGCTGGCGTCTCACCCGGTACGTTTGTATCAGCGCCGTGAGACAGGTGTATCAGACCCAAAAAAGAGCCGGGGTAAGCCCCGGCTCTTTTAGTGGAACGACTCGAAGTCGACTACGCGAGCGCCTGGTCCTTCTTGGCGACGTAGCCGTAGTAGGTGTTGTTGCGGCCGGTGTCCCCGCCCATGGCCAGGTACTCGGCCTTGATGGCTGCCAGCTTGTCTTCGCTGAACGCCGGGCCTTGGGCCATCTTCAGGTCTAGGCCGTACAGTTGCGCGGAATTCAGGCCAAAGATCTTTTGCTTGACCTCGCTCTGGGGGCCGCCCAGCTTTATCTTCCAGCCCATCTTCTTCATGATGTCGTCCGGGATTTCCAAACGGCGCATGGCTTCGATCTGCCACTGGGGCGAACCGTAGAACACGGAGTCGGTACCCCACACCACGCGCTCCGGTCCCATCATGTTGACCAACTGGCCGATGAACATGGAACAGAACTTCGGATTGGTGACTGCGGTGGACGCGAAGGTGGAGCCGATTTCCGCGTACACGTTGTTCACGCCAAACTTCTGCGGGATGCGCGCCAGATCCGTTGCCCACTCGACATAGCCGGTGTCGATGAACTTCTGCAGATCGGCGTCAGGCTGGTCCGCCAACCACGGACGCAGAGCAGCGTGGTAGATGACGAAGTTCATGCCGGGCCAATCCTTGGCGGCCTTACCGATGTCCCAGGCGGAGGCGTATTCCCACACACCCGCGAAGGCTTTGGTGTAGTCCCGCGGCATCAAGCCCTTGTGAACACAGATGGTGTTGATACCGGACTTTATTGCCTTCTCATAGAACGGATACATCAGTTTTTCGTCGTCGAGCCGCCATGGGTACTTCGATGGCCCTAAGGGATCGCCGATAGTGTAGGATTTCCAGCTGACGGGCTTCAGAACTTCGATGCCGCGATCGACCTCGTCCATCCAATTTGGATACTGGGGCGTGATGATGGTGTGGCCCAACATGCGAGGGGAGCCCGACATCTTGTTCACGGAGCGGCAGGCGTTTTGAATCGCATCGTTGGACAGCAACCACCAGGAGGGATCATCGAAAGGAGCACCGGAGAGCAACGCTACCTTGGTGTCGCTATCGAGGAAGATCTCTTTCAGATAATTTTCCATCTTGAAACGCGCCAAGGTCATCGGCGCGCTATTGATGTCGGGGTTGACCTTGGCCCCAACGGCCCACTTGGTCAGGCCCAGCAGGCCGTCTTGCTTGAAGTCATCGCGAACGAAGTGGGTTTGATCGTCGAAGATGAACTGGTTGGAGAGCTGCTTCTTGCGGTAATCCGACATCTGCATGTCGTTAGCTTCCGCTTCGCTCACGTCGAAAATGTTATCGCCATGAATTTTGTTCATGGCCACGAACGCGGTTGCCATGCCTGCGCTGGTGGCCAGGAATTGACGGCGGTCCATGTTGTGACGCTTTGCTTGAACGTCCGCCATTTCCTTGATCAGGGCCTCGACTTTGGCCTGCTTCTCGGTTTGGGGCAGCGGGTTGTATTCGCCGTTTGAGACCATCTGAGTGGGAACCGGCGAGCGGAACGCAACCTCGTCGGCTGGTGCCACTGTCTTGTACTCCTCCTCGCTCATATGAACGCCAATGTGCCTTTGAATAGCCATTAGAACTCCTCTTTTATGTGTATGTGTAGATGATAAGTAGTGCTACCTCCTCGGCTGCGTTGGCACTGGCGTGGATCGAGCTGATGTCAGCGTAACCTAGGATTCTTGAATAGGTTCGGAATTTTTCTTCGCGATCTGAACCACCATCTTATTGGAAAGCATACACCCAACCCGGCCATAGCGAAACGGCCGTTACCGCCAGCGCTTGCTTCGTGGGCTGCTATTCAAGGTCCGCCTTGTTGGGCGAGACGATTTCCAGGCGCTCCATGTGACCGATACAGGGTTGCCCGCGAGATAGCTAATGCTCGCGCGGCCGCGCTGACTTGCCGGCGCTGATGTCGCAATGCAGCAATATTGGAAATCTTCGACGCCAAGCCCACGCCAAGACGTGCGGCAAATACAAGCTGCTGTGAAAAGTTCACGGCCATGCTGGCAATGCTTACGCGATTCGGCATTGGGAGACTCCGATACTGCTTCCAACACGACACGCATCGCCCAGCAAACGGAGACAAGAAAATGAACGCCAGACTGATCACCACCCTCGCACTGACTCTAGCCGCCTTCTCAGCCTTCGCCGACCCGTGGAAAGAAGTGGCGTCCTCCGAGCAAGAGAGCGTACTCATCGATTCCGCCAGCATTGAAGCCAACGGCGACGAGATCCAGGTCAAGGTGCTGCGCGACTACCCCAACACCCAACTCAATCTCTTGGATGGCAAGTGGTACGCCTTCCGCTCCCAGATCGCGGTGTACAGCGTGGATTGCACGCAAGGCAAACTAGGGCACCTGGAGTGGGCGCTACACAAAGCCGGCCAAGGAAGAGGCCGCGTGGTGCATGAAGGTAGGGTGGCAGGTGTAACTTCGATCGATGCACCGGCGAACGCGGGAGATCGCGCTTTGGTGAGCACCGTATGCGCCTCGCCGGCTGCGAAGCTGCATACCCCGCAGGTGTTGGCGGCTATTGAAGAATAGACCGAAGCCCAGATCTGGCGTGAATACTTCACGGTGAAGATGGCAATGCTTACGCGATCGCGAGGGGTGGGAAGCCGATACTGCTTCCAACACGCATCACCTTGCAAACGGAGCGCCAACATGAACGCCAAACTGATCGTCACCCTAGCACTGAGCTCGATCTCCGGTGCAGCCGCCGCCGGTATGTGGACGCAAGTCGAAGCGAACGCCGAGGAAACCGTGCTCATGGACCCGAGTTCTCTCAAAGTGAGTGGCGACGACGTGGAAGTCAAGGTGTTGCGTACCTACGCGAATACCAAACTCAACTTGCTTGGGGAAGAGTGGATTGCCTTCCGCTCCCAAGTCGCCACCTACGCCGTGGAGTGCAGGGAAGGCAGATTGGGTTACGTCGATTGGGTGTTCTATCACGGCACGACGGGTACGGGCCGCACAGTGCACAAAGGCAAGGTGGTGGGCGTGCTCTCCAATGATGTACCGGCCAATCAAGGCGACAAGGCCTTAGTGGCGACTGTTTGTAAGAGCGAGATCGCGATGAGCCTCAACCCGCTTCAAGCCGTCGCCGTGGTGAACCCATAGATCAACTCGCATTCTCCGCGCTCTTGGCG
>JBKKAO010000093.1:0-3683 GCA_046714645.1 Burkholderiales bacterium
CTTTGCCAAGGAAGAGCGAAGCGAAGGATGCCGATGTGAGGTACGCCTGGATCCGCACCCATCGCGACTCCTACCCGATCAGAATGATGTGCGAGTTAGTGAAGGTGTCGCCCAGTGGTTTATACGCCGCGCAGCGGCGCCCAGCCTCGGCGCGCGCCCATCGTAACGCGCAATTGAGGGCACAAATCCAGGCGGTGCAAGACCATCACCGAGGACGCTACGGGCGCCGGCGCATGCATCCGGAGTTAATTGAAATGAACGGCCACCCGATTGGCAAGAATCGCGTGGGCAGACTCGGGGCCAACGATGCGCATAGCCGACGCCTAAAAAGCAAGCGAAGCGCCGCTGTTTGTGCGTCCGTGTTCATGTGCTCCCCGGCTCGCACTGGAGATCTACTGCGGCCTTACTTCTTCATCAGGTGCTCTTGAAACCACTCCAGCTGCGGGGCGAAGAACTGCATGTGCTTTGGCCCGTTGTAAGCTTCGAAGTGGCGACCCGGCACTACCACGAGTTTCTTGGGCTCACGGGCTCGTTGAAAGGCCTTCTTCTCCTGCTCGGTTGGGGTGACGATGTCATCGCTCGCGATCACCATGAGCAGGGGCGTGGGCGAGATAAGGTGGATAAAGGCAGTCGGGTCATAGTCAACGCCGGTCTCGAGCGACTCCACGGTAACGCGATTTTCCCACCGCGGGGCGCGCCTACCCATCTCGATAAACCACTGGTACGACTCGGGCTGAGGCATGACGGCCGGTTGACCTTCCGGCGCTACCGCGGGAAAGTAGGCCACTTCGCCCGAAGTCATACGCTGGGTCCTGGCTTGAGCGTGCCAGGCCGAGATGTTGGTTATCGCCTCGGGCGGTAGAGCTGCGAAGTAGGATTCCCAAACGTTGCTCACCGGCACCTGTGAGACCACCGCCTTCACGCGCTTATCGAAGGCGGCCAGATGCATGACATGCCCGCCGCTGTAAGAGGTGCCCCACACACCGATGCGATTGGCGTCAACCTCGGGTTGCAGGGATACCCAGGTGATGGCGTTGCGATAGTCCTTGATCTGGTCGTACCAGAAGATTTGTTGGCGCGGCTCGCCCTCGCTTGCCCCGAAGTGCCGGTAGTCGAATACCAACACCATAAAGCCGGCGGCCGCGAACTTGTCCGCGTAGTTGTCCAGATACGACTCCTTTACTGCGGTGAACCCATGTGCCATGACAATAGCCGGTCGCTTTTCACCTTCTTTAAGTCCGCTCGGTACGTAGTACCACGCCGCGCATTTCAGACCTTGGCTGAGAAAAGTGACGTCGCGACGCTCAAAATCGGCTGCCGACGTGGCCGCTCCAAACGATATCAGGATTACGATTACAACCACACACCGCGCGAGCAATACATTCAACATAACACGTCTCCTTCAAAGAACGTTTTTCACTGGTACGCGCCCAACGGCTGGGCTCTAACGACAGCGCTAACCGGCGCACAAACAGCAAGCGCAGCGCAGCTGCTTGTGCGTCCGGTTGAGCGCAGGGTTCGGCGTTATCCGGGCGGCATTGAGATCCCTACCATGTAACTCTGCGGGACGGTAGGATTATCTGCTGCGGAGCCATTTTGTATGGCACGGAGCAAATCCGGGCGCAGCTGCTCGAAAACTTTCTTAAAAGCATCTAGGGAAGACTGGCGAATCGCTGATTTCATGGCGAAAGGTCCACCCCAGAACATCTTCGCCCCCTGGGTGAAACCTTCAGCGGAATAAGTCCTTTGCAGCAATTGTCTCCTTCCCGGTTCATAGGCAGTGGCTGTAACGCTCACCTTTGCCCGAAAGTCCTCGAACTGGTAGCTCGGAACTGCTAGTTCCAGGATGATCGCCTTGACGGCATGCGGTCGCTCTTTGTATGTAGTCGAAAACTCGTAGTCCGAGAACATCTGTGGCAGTTCGATGTCCGCGATTTGCTTAAGCATGTCTCCTGGCTCGACTTCCCAACTGTGAGCGATTCCAACCATGAAGGATCTGATTGGCACCTTGTTCGATAGCGTGTGCTGATCTATGACGGCTGTCACGCCCACATCTTGCCGTGGCTCGGAAATGGTATACGGGGTCGGTCTGTCAAATGTCACTTGGTGAGCACAGCCGGCGGTAAGCAGCGCTAGCAATGCAAGAGCAGCATACATACACTTCATGGTTCCTCCTTCAGTGTTGGAAGTATTCTTTGCACCGCACTGTTGCTGATCACGGCACATTATGGATGCACGACAAGACGCACCTCAAGGTTGCACGTCATGACGCCGAACGTAGAAGTGAGCGGGTGCCGCTAGGCACTCCGCCGGGTTGGGCGACACGGTTGGCCTAAAACAACTCGCGAAACTGTTCGACGGTGAGCCCGGCATCACGGACGATACCACCCAGGGTAAATGCATTGACGGGGTTGTGACGCGGGATCGTGAGGATGCGTGCCCCGTTGGACATAACGATGTGCTTGCCTTGGCGGACCACCGAAAATCCGGCCTTTTCGAGAGCGCGGACGGCATCGAGGTGGTTGACGCCCGGAATCTTTGGCAAAGCTAGACGACTACCTCGATTTCGCGAACCTTTTCCCCCCGCAGTTGCTCGTCAATGACGGCAATGTATTCGCGGATGGCGTCCTTGATGTTTTCGAGAGCCTCTAATTCCGTGGCGCCCTGTGACCAGCATCCGGGAAGGCCGGGCACAGAGACAGAGAAACCCTCATCAGACTGGTGTAGAGCGATTCGATAGCGCATGAGTTCTCTCCTGAGGCGCGATTGCTAAGTATAGCGCAGACGCCGTGACGCCTAACGCCTAACATCACCGGACGGCAGCGGCGGGCGAAGCCCCCCGTTGACGGTACGGTGCATGTAACAGTTGGGCGTCGATTATCACCTCAGATCTAAGCCGCTATCTCAGTCATGGGGCAATGCGCCGTATTCGGACTCTCCAACTTGATAATCTCGGTGGCCATGATCATCACGGACTCCGGAATTTTGATGCCGAGCACTGCAGCAGTGCGTAGATTTACAGACACGGAGAACCTCATCGGCTGTTCAATTGGCAATTCACGCGGACTTGTCCCGCGAAGTATTTTGTCTACGTACTCCGCCGTTCGCTTAAATGCCCACACGTTATCAACTCCATAGACTACCAGCGCACCCGTATTTATAAACTCCGGAATGTGTGTCACCAGCGGAATTTGATTCGACCTCGCCAGGTCGCCGATGACCTGTCGGTGCTGCATCATGAACGGATCTACCAGAACGATGGCGCCATCCACTCGATTCTTAAATGCCTTGAATACGATCGAGAGCTGCTCAACTTTATCTACATCCGCAGGGACGACTTTAATTCCGGGTCTTCGGGAAAACGTGTGGGTAGATTTTAGGGGTGTTATGTCTGATCGCCACAGCTGTCGATCTGTATCAGGGCGAAGATACCGGACTAGGACTCAAGGAGGCGTTGTATGCCATGGATTCCACCACCATCGATTTGCGCGGCGGTATCCCAGTTTTCGTGCACATTACCTCTGGGAAAGTGCACGATGTCAACGTGCTCGACATCATTCACTGGCCCGCAGGCGCCATTGTTGTGATCGATCGCGGCTAGCCGGATTTCGACCGACTGCACTCCCTGCATCAACGACAGGGTCCTTCGTCATCCGTGCCAAAGACAATCTACGCTACACCTG
>JBKKAO010000094.1:0-4201 GCA_046714645.1 Burkholderiales bacterium
CCCATTGTGTCAAGAGCGTTGAGGGTTTGCTTTCCCAAGGCGCCCCAAATCGGTAAGCGTCATGACCGGCGATAGCCTAGATCAAGCGAAGTCGCGCCGGTTCTTGATTCATCCGTCCCGCACGGGCGCCGCATTCGCAGCAGTCCATATTGCCCTGCTCGCCTACACCGTATGGCTGATACTGGCTAGCGGCGAGCCGAATTGGCCGGGTTATTGGATCATCTTTCTGGCTTTCGACTTTCCGGTGAGCCTGGGTGTGATGCCGGTCACCTGGTTGGTCCCTCCTTCAGACGCCGGTCCGTTGCGAGATGCCACCAACTTCTGGTGGCCCTTGCTCTATCACGGAATCATCGGCACGGCGTGGTGGTTTATTGTGGGGAGTTTTATCGGCGCAAAAATCCGCGGCGCATTACGTGATCGATCCGATGGAAGCTGATCTCCCCAGTGCATTGCCATCTCGCACTGCGCAGGAATATGGATGCCGCCGACGGCACCAAGGGACGCTGGATGCTGGCCGGCGTATACGGTCCATCGCCCAAGGCCACCGCAGTGTTTGAGGAATACTACGGAATCCCTATACGCAACGGAAGCGCCCGGCATGAATCCATAACGGGTGGGGTGCGAGCGGTCGGTTCCCATGGCGGGCAAGATCTTGTCGTTGTTGAGGCCAAGGTGGACTCTAGCAAGTGCGCGCCTGGTGGCGGCTCGGTTAACTTCTTGTCCGATATGCCGCGCACCAATCATTTGATCATATTGTCCGCCGCATTTTGGGGGGAAGTGTGTCCGGCCGAAGTTCTTTCGGCGCGAGTTACCGCGCCGGCCGGTGATGCCTTCGCGCAGTTCCAACCCAAGAAGGCCAACTGGGCTATTCAGTTCAAGGGCAGCGTAGCCGTTGCACCGCCCGTGACGAGGCCTTAACGCCCGAACCGCCCGTTCCCGCGCCGCGCGGAACGGGCGCTGGCAAGCGTCATATCCCCTACCCTCCGAAACCATCCGCAACCGCCACGTCGATTAGGTTGGTATGCCCCGAGGCCACGGCCTCGCGTATCACATCATGAATTTGCGTGGGGTCAGTCACGCGCCGCGCCTTTACTCCCATGGACTGGGCGAGCCCGGCAAAATCGATGGTGGGGCTACGAATGTCCATACCAAAGAACTCTTTGTTTCCGCGCCGTGCCATCTGCCGTTCCTTGAGAATGCGGTAACTGCGGTTGTTGGCGATGACGTAGGTGATGGGCCGTTTCAGGTGCGCCGCGGTCCATAAGCCTTGGATGGAATACATGGCGCTGCCATCGCCAATGATGGCGACGATGGGCCGGTTGGGCAGCCCTAGGCTGATGCCCACCGCGCCCGGCACGGCGAAACCGATGCCACCGCTCGCCAGCCCGTAGTAACTATGGCTGTCGCGATAACGCAAGAAGCTCAGCAACGAGAACGAAGACGTGAGCGCCTCTTCCACCACCACCGCATCGCGCGGAATGGCATCGGAGATTTGCATCATCAGGTAACGCGGATCCACCGGGCGGACTGACTTCATCGCCGCGACTTCCTCGCACAGGCGTCTTCGCTTCGCTGACCAGTTCTTCTCGGCCAATTCGCCTAAGCGTTTCTCGGCAAGCGCGGCACGCTCCGCGCTGCGAGCGGCGCGCAGGGTGCGTAGCAAGGCTCTGAGGGTTTCCCTGACATCGGCATGGATGGCGATTTCCGCGGGGTAGTTCTTACCTAGCTCCCAATCGCGCTCACTGATCTGCAACACACGCATGCCCTCCGGCAGCGGATCGATGAGGCTGTGCACCGACATGCGCAGCACGTCGGCACCCATACACAGCATCACATCATGGGGTTCCAAAGTGGACCGCACGCGCTGCTGGCCGCGGGTGAGTTCGCCCATGTAGGCCGGATGCTCGGAGGGAAAGTGCGCCGCGTAGGCCACCGTTTGCTGATAAACCGGGGCCCCCAACACTTCGGCCAGTTCCACCGCTTCGGCAACAGCTTCTCGTGTGCAAATCTCATGGCCGGCGATCAAGACCGGATTGCGCGCGGCGAGCAGCACGCTTGCCAAGCGTTCCAAGGTTTCGTCCGACGGACGGGTTGTCGCATCCACTCGAGTAGAGCGTCCCAAATCCAAAGGCGTTTCGTCATCGAGAATATCGCCGGGCAAACTGATGAATACGGGACCGGTGGGAGGTGTGGTCGCCACCTTCGCCGCGCGGTGCAGGATGCGCGGCAGGTCCGCCAGGCGATTTACCTCGGTCGCCCACTTCACCAGCGGCTGCGCGATGGGAACTAGCGGATCGTAGAGCATGGGCTCGGTGAGACCATGCCCTTGTTCATGCTGACCCGCCGTGACGATCATGGGAGAACCGTAGAACTTGGCGCTGTACAGCGCACCCATGGCATTGCCAAGCCCCGGCGCGACGTGCACGTTGCACGCCGCCAAGCGGTTGGTGGCACGAGCGTAACCATCGGCCATGGCCACGACGATGCCTTCTTGCAGCCCCAGCACGTAGTGGAGCTCCGGGTATTCGCACAGAGCATCCATGATGGGAAGCTCCGTCGTGCCGGGGTTGCCGAAGAGGTGATCGATACCTTCGTCAATCAACAATTGCAGAAAGGCCGAGCGGCCGCTGATTGTGGTGCGTTGGGTTAGAGGTGCGCGATCCATGAGAAAGATGGCTCCAAAAGAAGAAGCCGGGACGCCCCGGCTTCTGGAATACTACTCTCGTTAAACCAGAATACGCTGGCCTCAATCGCCGTCCTTGTCCTTCTGGGCGCGCGCATCATTGCCGGTTTCAGCCTGCTCCTGCTGAATGAGTTCCTTGGAGGAGATCTCCACCACGCAGTAGGACGTGACTTCACAGGTGAGGACGATGAAGGCCTTCTCTCCATCCCAGAAATATTGGGGTATGCGCTTGCGCGGCCGCAGCGGAGGTCCATACATTTCGGACAGAGCTGCAAGCAAGTCCTTTTGATTGGCTCCGCCGTAAGTTTGTACCACCCCAGAACCGAACTTACCCTTATAGAAACGATAGGCCACCTTGATGGCGTCCACGCGCCCGATCTTGAGGGAATCGCCGGCGCGCTTGTAATACTTGACCACGCCTTCGTCACGCAGGATGGACATCTGCCCGCCTACATTGTCAAAGGAATCGTTCCAAGCCACGCCATTAAAGTCGGCGGGTTCGTTCTTCATCAATTCCGCGGATACGCTCGCCGAAATCAACGCTGCCGCGGCGATCACTGCGATCGCATATTTATTTCTCATCACTTCTCCTAAGTCAACAGAGGCACCCTAGTTGGTGACGCCCTCTTTCCAGTTGGCCTCTGGAAGCGCCAAGGTTTCCAAATAGGCACCGATCTCGAAAATCGTCTTGTCTTCCAGGAAGACAAACGACGGCATGATCTGCGCCCTACCTTGAACCTGGCGACCGTTCTTGACGGTCTCGTAGTACCGCTTGAATCCGATTTTCAACTTACGTAGATCGGCCCCGGTTCCCATATCGCCCATGCCATCCGCGCGACCGCCATGGCAGGGGGTACAGGCATTACGAAACCATCCTCTGCCTGATTTGATCGCTTTCTCGTCGCCGGAGACGGGATTCAACGCCGGGATCTCTCCTTCCGCTCGCACTGCGTTCGATAGGCCCAGGCCTATCGTTGCAGCCAGCGCACCCGCAAACAACCACAACTTACCTTTCATTTGGTCCTCTTGTGTCAGTGAATACCTGATCACTTAACAAAAGGAGGCGCGAAACGGTTGACCCGCGCGCGCCTCCAATGCACCTCTACTCGGGAAAGACTAGAGTGCTTCCGAACTTAACCGCCCATTACTCCAACGTGAAGGCTACTACCATATTGCCGAACTCCGCTTTCCACGGCTCGTCGCGGCCGAAGCCAGGGGTTCCACCCAGGGCTTGAACGATGTACTGCTTGCCGTTATGCGCGAAGGTCATGGGGCCCGCTTTCGCCGCGGTGCCCAGGTTGACCGAGTACAGGATCTCGCCCGTGGTCGCGTTGGCTACGGTAAAGCCGCCGCCTTGCGTGGTATACACCGTGACGTTACCTGCCGTGGTCAGCATTCCCCCCGCGTAGCCAGGCTTGAAAATCTCATTACGCCAGACTTCCTGACCGGTCTTCACGTTGACGGCCTTGTCCGTCTCGTTGCCAAAGGTGAATTCCTGGTAAGCACCGAAGTGTCGCA
>JBKKAO010000095.1:0-2821 GCA_046714645.1 Burkholderiales bacterium
GCGTATCGCAGAAAACCAATCTGTGCCAAGCCATTCGCATTACCCAGGGGCAGGGCCTGATGCCCGACGGCACCAGCCGCTTCGCGCTCAATGGCATGAAGTTGCATCACTACATGGGGACTTCCACCTTCGCGAATTACACCGTGGTGCCCGAAATCGCGCTGGCGAAGATCCGCGGGGACGCACCCTTCGACAAGGTCTGCTACATCGGCTGCGGCGTCACCACGGGAATTGGCGCGGTGATCAACACGGCCAAGGTAGAACCGGGCGCGAACGTTGTGATCTTCGGACTGGGCGGCATCGGGCTCAACGTGGTGCAGGGAGCGCGCTTGGCTGGCGCCAATATGATCGTCGGCGTGGACTTGAACCCTAAGCGGCGCGCGCTGGCGGAGAAGTTCGGCATGACCCACTTCGTGAACCCGAAGGACATGGCCGAGAATGAGTTGGTGCCCTATCTAGTGAATCTCACCAAGGGCGGAGCGGACTACAGTTTCGAATGCATCGGCAACGTCAAGGTCATGCGGCAAGCACTAGAATGCTGCCACAAGGGCTGGGGCGTATCGGTGATCATCGGCGTGGCGCCCGCCGGCGCGGAGATCGCCACGCGCCCCTTCCAACTCGAGACCGGCCGCGTGTGGAAGGGCACGGCCTTCGGCGGAGCAAGGGGGCGCACCGATGTGCCTAGGATCGTCGACTGGTACATGGAGAAGAAGATCAATATCGACGACCTCATCACGCACAAGCTCAAATTCGAAGACATCAACAAGGGTTTCGATTTGATGCACGCGGGGGAGTCCATTCGTTCCGTTGTCGTTTTCTGAGGAGGCGGCCATGAAAAAACTACTGATCTACCAATCGCTGTGGGCCATGGAGCGCCGCCGTCCGGACGGTCACGAATGGGCGCTTGACGAGAAGCTCACAAAGATCCGCGACGCGGGCTTCGACGGTTGCGGCGTGCGCTTCTTCGACTACAAGTACGCGAAGGAAATCACCGCTTTCCTACGTGCGCACAACATGACCTGGCAGGCGCAGTGCTACCCGCAGAAAGTCGATGACTTGAAGCCGGTCTTGGAGCACGTGAAGGAACTCGGCGCGGACCACATCAATCTGCAACCCGACGTGCGGCCTTATTCGGTCCAGGAATGCATTGCGTACATCGAAGGTTGGCGCCGGCTCGCGCACGACGCGAAGATTCCGGTGCATATTGAGACGCACCGGGCCCGCATGACCACGGACTTGTTCTTCACCATGCAGCTGCTTGACTGTTTTCCTGACCTGCGCCTGACTGGAGACCTGTCACACTACGTCGTCGGTCGCGAGTTTGCGTGGCCGGTCAGCGATGTGAATCACGGCTACATGCACCGCATCCTCGATAACTGCTGGGGATTCCATGGCCGGGTCGCGAGCCGCGAACAGGTGCAGCTTCAGATCAGCTTTGCGCATCACAAGGACTGGGTGGATTTGTTCATGGGCTGGTGGGAGTACGGCTTCCGCTCCTGGCGCCGCCGGGCACCGAAGGATGCGACGCTGACCTTCCTGTGCGAGTTGGGGCCGAAGGAATACGCGATGACAGGCCCCGACGGATACGAACTCTCCGACCGCTGGCAAGAAGCGTTAATGATGAAGACCATGATCCGCAACCTGTGGAACCGGATCGAGCAGGAAGAGCTAGGGGTTGCTCGGGCAGCGCAGCGCGCTCGCCAGACGTGAGTTTGAGAGCCTCAGCCTCAAGCTTCTCCAGTTCAGTTTCCATGTTCAGCGACCTCTCCAGCGAATCGAGTTGCCCAACGACAACGCTAATCGGCACACAAGGAGCAAGCGCAGCGCAGCTGTTTCTACGTTCGGCATGGGCATTTGATAGCGATCTGAAAGCCCCGGTCCGTTAGACTGCGGGCGATGAACCTCAATCCATCGTGAGCCGTTAAAGCACCTTACGCAAAGGCATGCCCAACGTAACCCTGGCGAAACTGACACGTCCTCGTCTGTACGGGACGATCCCCCGTGGGCGTTTGTTTCAATGTCTTGACCAGAGGCGGCAGCATCCCTTGGTATGGGTGACCGCTTCCCCAGGGGCGGGCAAAACCAGTCTGGTTGCCAGTTACATTACGGAGCGGGAGATTCCCGGCATCTGGTATCAAGTCGACGCCGGGGACACGGACCCCGCCACGTTTTTTTATTACCTTGGCCGGGCGGTCGAGAAAGTATCCAAGGGCAAACCGATGCCGGTACTGGCGCCGGAGCACTTGCCGGATATCGGTGGTTTTGCCCGCCGCTTTTTCCGCGAATTGTTCGACCGGCTCGGCGAGGGCACGCTGCTCGTCCTCGACAAATTCCAGGAGGCGTCCACAGACTCCACGTGGACACAAGTGATCGACGCCAGCGTGGAAGAGATTCCCGACGGTATCAATCTCATCTGCATCAGCCGTACCCAGCCGCCGCCCGCGTTTGCCCGGCACCAATCGACCGGGCGGCTCGCCGCCATCGAGGGAAAGGATTTAAAGCTCACCTTGGAGGAAACACGGCAGATCGCGGCGGTCAGGCAGCCCATCAACGAAGCCACGCTTGCCCGGCTCCATCAGCGCTGTGATGGCTGGGCGGCGGGCTTGACGTTGATGCTGGAGCGCGCCGGACGAACCGAAGAGGGTCCGGAAGCGATCGAGGCGGAAACCCAGGAAGCGGTTTTCAATTATTTCGCCGGTACGCTGTTCGATCGAATTCCGATTGAAAACCGGCATGCGCTTCTTTGTACCGCGCTGCTGCCACGCATTACCCCTGCGCTCGCGGAAAAATTATCCGGCAACGCCGGCGTGGGAAAACTGCT
>JBKKAO010000096.1:0-3027 GCA_046714645.1 Burkholderiales bacterium
CAGTTCCAGCGGGCGCTTCGGACAGGGCGATGAACATGTTGGAAAAATCTACGTTGCCGAGAATCCTTCCGATGATGGGCATGATCAGATCGTTTACGGCCTAATCGACGATCTTGCCGAAGGCCACGCCGATGATGATGCCGACGGCGAGATCCATCACATTACCCTTCATGACAAACTCTTTGAACTCCGAGGTGAAACTCATAGGGGTATTCTCCTTCTCATTAGTGATTTGATGGTGTTCAAAAAACTGCAGCCCTAAATAGGACTGGCCGGAAGGCGTCTAGCGGCTCCAAAGTGTTTGGCCCAATAGGGGAGACTGAGACTCTCGATTCTTACGGCTCCGCCGGAGGAGGGTGCGTGAATGAAACGCCCGTCACGCAGATAGAGACCGACGTGAGAGTAGGGCTTGTCTTCGACATGGAAAAAGACCAAGTCCCCCGTACCTAATTCGCTAGTTGCAATGGCGTAGCTGGTGTCCAACAATCCTCGGGTGTCGCGCGGAATGGAGAAATCGAGTTTCGCGTAACTAAATTGAACCAAACCGCTACAGTCGAAGCCTTGGGGTGTGTTACCGCCGCGGAGATAGGGGCGGCCTAGCATGGAGATGGCGATATCGGCGGCTTGCGCGCGGTAGTCCCGCGGCGTTGTTGCGCTAGCGGCAGGTGCTGGTGACCGAAGTGGCGCGGGAGCCGGTTGCACCACCGGCGGTGGCATTCCGTTTTCCACGGAGGCAGGTGCTGGGGACGGTTCGCTGTCCCGTGGCGCAGAGGAGGGCTCTGGAAGCTGCACGGTGATACATCCCGCTAGCAGTGCCGGGACCAGCGCTCCCAGGCGCTGGGTTATTTTCCTCGCCACTCTTGCTCCTGCAAGACGCGCCACAGAATTTTTCCCGTGCCTGATCGTGGCAAGGCAACGAGAAACTCAATTTTTCGCGGGATCTTGTAGACGGCCATGTTCTCTCGCGACCACGCGATGATGTCGGCTTCGCTGGTGCTCGCTCCGTCCTTTAATACGACATAGGCCTTAACGGTTTCGCCGCGTCTGTCGTCGGGCGCCGATACCACGGCGGCTTCCTTGATGTGCGGGTGCTTGTATAGAGTGGACTCCACCTCCGCGGGCCAGACCTTATAGCCCGCGGCATTGATCATTCTCTTCAGCCGGTCGGAGATGTAGAAAAAACCCTCCTCGTCGATGCGCCCCAGATCACCGGTGCGCAAGAAGCGTTTGCCGTTGATTTCGACCAGCGCGTCCTGCGTCGCTTCTGGATTATTCCAATAGCCCTTGAAGAGCTGCGGTCCGCTGGAAAGGATCTCGCCAGGCTCGTTGGGCGCGGCGGGTTGCAACGTCTCCGGGTCTACCACGAGGGACTCCGTGTCGAAAGTAGGGATGCCCAGGCATTGCTGGCGCAGATCGCCAGGAGGATTCATGTGGGTTTGGGAGATGGTTTCGGTCATCCCGTAGCCTTCCATATAACGAACACCGCAGCGCTCGTAGAGTTGCTGCGCGACGGCTTCTGGCATGGCGAGTCCGCCGCCGAAGATATTTTGCAGGGACGAGAGATCACGATTCGCAGTGCCGGGATGAGCCAGTAAGTCCACGACCATGGTGGGTACGTTGGCCCAGTGAGTGCACCGGTAACGCTCGATCATGTAGCCTGCGACGCTTGGGTCCCAGCGCGGCAAGAGCGCAATGGTGGAGCCGGTGAAGATAGGCGCGTTCATGCTGTGTTGCATGCCTGTGACGTGGAACATGGGAGCGGTCGCGAGCGACACGGACTCAGTGCTCACGCCTTCCCACAAAGCTCCGCCAACCGCCGTGGTCAGGATGGTTTGGTGGGTGTGCATGCATCCCTTGGGCATTCCGGTGGTGCCCGAAGTGTAGAGAATAGCGCACAGGTCGGCCGTCACAGCGCGGGCAGGATTCGGCGTGATGCTCGCCGCGATGGCTTCCATCCAATGGCATGCGCCCTTGGGTGTGGATTCGTGGCGTTGGTCTGAGAGGAAGTTTGGAATGGGCAGAGAAGTTCGCGCCGTGAGATAGTCAGAATAGGTGACTAGGATCGCATGCTCGAAACGGGACCCCAGCAGAGGCTCGAAACGAGGCCATAGATCTTGGCTCATGATGGCGGTTCGTGCGCCGCTATCGGAAAAGTAGTGATCGAGCTCCCCGGTGACGTTCATGGGACTCACCGGAACCACGACAGCATCCGCCCTGAGGATGGCGTAATAGCCGATCAGGAATTGGGGGGAGTTCTGCAAGTCGAGGAGAACGCGGTCTCCGCGCTCAACCTTGCACCGGTGCTGGAGAAACCCGGCAAGCGCTTCCACCTGCCGGTGAAATTCGGCGTAGCTAATCCGAGAATCGTAGAAAATGATGGCGGGCTTGTCCGGGTAGCGCCCTGCCGCCACATCGAGGTTATAGCAAAGAGTGGTCTTGGGGACGGTGAGTGAGGTGGGGAATTGCTTGGGCCAAAGGGGGTAGTCGCTGGGTTGCATGGCTGGAAGGCGAGTTTAAAGCATTACGTCAAGATTAACGCATGCGACGAGTGATAACGCGCCCCATCGCACCGGCGGTCCGCCGTAGACGGCGATAGCTATACCTTAAGTCGATCTCAGAGGCGCGCCGTCGTTTTCCACCGACCGATTGACTCCCCAACGCAGCCCGCTTTAGGCGTTAACCTGCTGAAGTTTAATGAAAAATCTTCGAGGCCCGACGATTGCTTGGAGCACGTTTACCCAACAAGGAAGCGGAAGCGAACGGCGCGCTGGATCGGTTAACCCGGATGGAGGTGAGTTTATGAGAGCATTACACGTTGTGAAGGTGATCGTTCCAGCGCTCGTTTCCCTGGCACTCAGTTCCGCAGCCGGGGCGCAAGGCTTCCGCGGCGGTGTCAAGGACGCGCTGGGTCCGCGATTCGAAGCCGTACCGCAATCCGGAGATTCAACCCGGCTCGCACCGGAGCGCGGGGGAACTCACAGGCAAAGCCGGCTTGTTCACTGGAACGAGGTCGCGGTCGATGCGAGC
>JBKKAO010000097.1:0-8884 GCA_046714645.1 Burkholderiales bacterium
TCCGCACCTGGGCGGCCGGCGAGCTGCAGCGAGAACGGCAAACCAGGCACCCACTCATCGCAAGGCAGGCTGAGCGCGGGCAGGCCTGAGAAGTTGAAGGGCCCGGTCAACCGGGTCATGGCGCCGGGCGTGGGCATCTTGCGCCCACCAAAGTCCACGAAGCGCACGCCCTTCTCCGCCGGTACGATGGGCAATGTGGGCAGCACGAATACTTCGCCGGGTTTTAGCGCCGCAATCATGTTGTCGCGCAACTGGCGGCGCAGACGTTGGGCATTGATGTAGTCGATGGCGGCGATGAACTGTCCGATTTCCAGACGCACGCGCACGTCTTCTCCGATGCGATCGCCCGCGGTGGTGAGCAAATGCCAATTGGCCTGGCAGCCTTCGGAGGCTAAGGTGACGAACTGGGCGCCGGCGGCGAATTGGATATCGGCGATGCGCCGCTCTTGAATCTTGGCGCCCGCCTTCTCCAATCTGCCAAGAACCCGGTTCAAGGCGCTCGCCGTCTCGTTGTCCATATGATCGAAGAAGTAGGGGACCGGCCGCACCAGTCTTAGCTTTTGCGCGGGTACGATGTTGCCCGCTCCTGCTTACAGCTCCGCCATCACTTCGAAGGCGAGGGCCGTGTCGCTCACCGTTCTAGTCAGCGGACCGATGTGATCCAGTGACCACGCCAAGGGCAGCACGCCTTCACGGCTCACCTGTTCGTAGCTGGGCTTGAACCCCACGACACCGCAACATGCCGCGGGAATACGTATGGACCCGCCGGTATCGGTCCCAACGGTGATGGCGGACAACCCCGCCGCTAGCGCCGCCCCGGAACCGCCGCTAGACCCGCCGGGCACGCGCGAGGGCGCACGGGGATTCACCACCGCACCAAAGTGAGGGTTGGCGCTGGTCACGCCGTAGGCGAGTTCGTGCAAATTGGTGGTACCCACGATGAGCGCATCGGCGGCTCGTAGCTTCGCCACCACGACGGCATCGGTCTTGGAAACTTCTTCCGGCAACGCACGCGTGCCGCCCGTGAAGGGATGGTCCTTCACGCGCATGAGATCCTTCACCGCCACGGGCACGCCGGCCAGCGGACCCATGGGTTCGCCACGCCCGAGCTTTTCCTCCAAGTGTTTGGCGCGAGCCAACACGGCCTCGGGATATAGGCTCACGAACGCGTTGAGATCCTTCTTCTTCTCAGCTTGGCGCAAGATAGCATTCGCTACGTCCACCGGCGAGATCTCCTTGTGCTTGATGCGTGCCGCCACCTCCCAGGCGGAGGAAAAGCACAGATCCGCGGAGGACTCAAAGGCCGGTGGTTCCGTTCGTGCCGGAGCGCTTTGTAGCTTTGCCACGGGAGGCAGTCCCAAGGGCTCGCTGGTGGCGCCCTGCTTGACGACGGGGTCGATGTCCGCCACATGCATAAGCACACGCTCTTCCCATAGGGACACGCGGTCTAGAAAATTGTAGTCACGCGCGGCAGTAACCGCGGTGAGCAGATCCTTCAACTCCGGCCGGCTCATGGATATCTCCTATTCGATTTTTTCAAGGGTGAGGGCTCGCAAGGCGGGGGAACGAAACTCACGCAGATACAGCACCAGCACCACCCAGGCGGTGACCAACATGAATAACCAGGTGGTGATAAACCATGACAAGGCCGCCAATCCGAAATAGTAGGCTCGCATGCCGTTGTTGAAGCTCTCAGCCGCCAAAGAGGTGATCTTCGCGGCACGGCGGATGAAGTGCGCTTCGCTTTGCGAATCGTCGGTGACCTTGGGCGCAGCCCCCACCAGCACGGAACTGAAACCAAACTGGCGCAGCGACCAGGTGAATTTGAAGAACGAATAGACAAAGATGCCTATCAGCAGAAAGATTTTGAGTTCCCAGGGTTGGCCGGACAATCTCGAATGAAAGGGCAGCCCCTGCACCAGCGCGATGATTCTGTCGGTAGCGCCCAACATGGCCAACAGACCACCCAGGATGAAAAGCGTGGTCGACGCGAAAAAGGCCGCGCTGTTGGAAAGCATGGTGAGAATGCCCGTGTCGATCACTCGCAGTTCGCGCCCGATGACGTTGGTCCACCAGTCTCGCCGGTACTGCGCCATCACGGACATCAGGCTGAGTATGCGCGGAGCCTGGTATTGCGCGTAGCGCTGGTAACCAATCCACAAGGAAAAAAACCACACCAGGGCCGCCGCGTCGAAAGCGGTTAGATCAATATATTGCCAAAAGTAGAACTTCTGCATGGAATCCATGATGTCAAAGAAACATAGTGAGTACTCCGGTGTAGCCATAGAGCCGGTCATGGGAAATCTCGCCATTGCCGAAGAATCCCACGAGGGGAACCTCCCCAAGATGGTCTCGAATGATTCGAAGCTCCTCCGAATCCGCTCCGAACAAGTTAGGGCCGCGCCCTAGGCACGAGTAGTACAGCGCCCCCCTGGGCGCGCGGTACAACCCAGATTTGATACTACGTAGCATGCGTTCAAGATCATCGCTTGCGCTGGCCTTATCGCGCGTACAGAAGAACACACTGCTGCCCGTCTCGACGGATTCCGCCACGGCCACCAAGCGCCGGGCAGAGTCGATTCCTACCAAATGACGAACCTGATAGTCATCCGTGTCCGATGCCTTCACCGGCAAACCGGCAAAGACATGGCGGTGCACCACATCGAGACTTTCGCAGAGGGCGCCCAGGTCTTCCCGCAACACGTCCAGGGCTGGACGGTCATCGATCGTAATGAGAATGTTGCGATGGGCGCGCGTGATGGTCCGGCGAGGACCGATGGGCGCGCACCCCTGTGTGAGGCGCGTAGCCACCACCACGTCATCGGAGAAGACCACCCCGGAGAGTCCTGCGTTCACGGCGCTTCGGGCGGCCGGTGAGGCAGCGTCCCGGCAACTAGCCAGCGCGCCCACCGCGAAGCCGCTATCCAATTTTCCGGACAAGGCCTTGATCATTTGCGCGAGATCCGGGGTTGACGCATCCGCGTGCACGACGGCGAAATTGGGTGTACCGCCCTCGAACCGGACGGCGGCGAGTTGGGTCTCCTTCAGAGAATGCAAGAGGGGTAGTACCGAGAAATACCGCTCGTCGAAGTCGCACAACATGATGGCGAGAGCCGGCTTATCGAAATACTCCTTGCCGTTGGCACAGATGCCAACGCCCACAGTCCCGACCCAGTGCTTGACTCCGGTTTGTGCACTCAATTGCGCGCGAATCGCTTCGAAATCGCCGGCGAAGTGGTCGCTTGCGTATACAAAACCTAGGGTGGCGCCCGGAACAGGCGCCGCGCATTGCTCCAAGCAACGTGCCAACGCCTCACGCCAATCGTTGGCGCTTGCGTGTCCATGGACGAAGGTGTCGTTAAGAATTTGTGCCGTCACGGCGTGGAGCTTACACCAGTAGAATTGGGGGATTGTACTAAGTCCTCTTAAGCTGGACGACTATAATCTCCCGCATTTCATCCCTTCGTTTATTTCATCCCTTCATTTCTTAGATCAGGCTAACGATGACCACGACGACGATCTCGACTCCCGCCTCCGCGCAGGTGTCCGAGCAAATTCTCCTTCGGCATGACGAGGGGGGCATTGCCACCCTCACCCTCAACCGCCCCAAACAATACAACGCCCTGTCGGAGGAATTGCTGCGCGAACTACAAGGCGCGTTGGAGAACATCGAGCAAGACGATTCTGTACGGGTCGTCGTCATAGCGGGCAACGGCCCCGCTTTTTGCGCGGGACATGATTTGAAGCAAATGCGCGCCACGCCTCGCAAGGAGTATTACGAGAAACTCTTCGCCCAGTGCAGCAAGATGATGATGACGCTCACGCGCATTCCGCAGCCGGTCATCGCGCGCGTGCATGGCATTGCCACCGCCGCGGGGTGCCAATTGGTCGCGCAATGCGATCTGGCGGTTGCCTCCGAGAACGCGAAGTTCGCCGTTTCGGGCATCAACGTCGGTTTGTTTTGCTCGACGCCCAGCGTGCCGCTGGGAAGGAATATTGCGCGCAAGCAAGCCATGGAAATGCTGCTTACCGGTGATTTCATCGACTCTCGCACAGCCCAAGAACGCGGGCTGGTCAATGCCGTGTCGCCCTTGGAGGCCCTGGATGCCGCGGTCAAGGATCTTGCCGGTCGCATCAAGGCCAAGTCCTCCTTAGCCGTGGCGACGGGAAAGAGAATGTTCTACAAGCAACTGGAAATGGGCCTGGAAGGCGCCTACGCCTATGCCGCCGAGACGATGGCCTGCAACATGATGGCCGAGGATGCCGGTGAAGGAATCGATGCTTTCATGCAGAAACGCCTGCCGGAGTGGAAAGGCAAGTAGCAGCACACCGTTGAGAGGCGCTCCGCTTCCAGCATTATTTTTACCTCACGCCTCACCCCTCACGTCCGGTCCTTTCACAACGTCAATCTTGCGCCTATCCCGGAAGCATTAATTCCCTTGGCATGCCCTCTGCTTTTATGCGCCTACTCAAGGAGATTGGCATGCTTTCCTGGATCGACCTCAAACGTTCTGAACATCCCTTAGAAGACTCGCAGGAAGCCAAACGTGTCGCTACGGAGCTTGCTACGGCGGAACCTCTCTATGGGCTCGGGCAAATCTCGGCCTACCTCGACACGATAAAAATCGCGGAGAGATTGCGGCCTTCCCGGGGCATCGAGATCACCGACTTACTGGATCGTGCCGCGCGTGCCCCGCAACGCCGCTTGAACTATGACTATGTGACGCTGGGCCGCCGGCTTACACGCTTTCAAGAGAACCGCGTTTGGTCCACAGTCTACGAATATTGGACCCAGCTCGCGGAAGCCTATCGTTTTTGCTTGAGCACCTACGAAGTGGGCTCGCTGGGTTCCCAAGCCCTCAAACCCCATCTTCCCAAGATCATCGCGCGCACCCTCCGAGCACGGGGCAATCAGTTGAAATGGGCACTGATGCGTTACGAGGCCGTGGATCTAAAGATCTGGGAAGATATGGGTAAGTTGTTCTCGATGGCGGAGGGGTATCAAATTCAGAGAGACCAAGTCCAGCTCTATCGCGCCGGCCAGCAAGACTCCTCCGTTGAGCGCGAGTTACTGCGTGTGCTAACCCTAGCCGTTTCCGCCCCCGATGCCTTGCTCCCCATACAAATCGAAATCGCCGACCGGGTGATTTCCCGTTGTTCCGAAGGTTTTCAGATCGGCGCCCGGCCGCATAAGGAATTGTTGTTCGCCTTCGATCTCGCCGTGCCCCAAGCGCCTAGCCGGATTTCCTCCGCCCTCAAGGCCTCCGCGTCGCGGCGCTACTTCGGAGCCACCCGCGCCGGAAAGGATGTTCTCACCCCGTTGATCGCCGCTCTCAACCAATACAAACAGATTCCCCGAGAGCTCAATCTCGGGATTCACCCATCAGTGGAGGAAGTGCTCGGGACCGTTCAACATCTTGCCAAACACTGGTCCGCCGAACCACCCCGGCGATCGGTGGTGCGCAAGCGCCGCGAAGAAAAGGTATGCGTCGTTCACGACTACGAAGAGGTCGTGGCCAATGCGGGGGGATTATTCCTGGAATACCCCTTCGTGAGCGATGACGAAACCTGGACCTTGGAGAACGAAGGCGGAGGCGGACTGGGGGCATTCGTGGCGAAACCTCATGGTGCATGGCTGCGCGCCGGCAGCCTGATCGCGCTCCGGCAAGAAGGGTACGTCTCGTGGTCTATTGGCGTTGTGAAGCGAGTGAGCGCGGATCGAGACGGCAACCGGCTCGTGGGCATTCAATCGATCTGCGCGGGTGGTACCGCAGTAACCTTGTTTCCCGTTTCAGGCCCCGTCTGGGGACATTCCCCAGATGGTGAAATCTGCTTGCTTCTCCCCGAGAACACCATCAACTCGGGGGAAGTCACGCTATTGCTGCGGCCCGGACTATACGTTTCCAGTGTGCATTTAGAAATGCGAGCCCACGATCATCGCTACTTTCTGACCCCTCATAAGCGCATCATGCAGGGGGAAGATTTCGAATTAGCGAAGTTCAAGATCCACATGCGCCCAGACGTCCGCTAGAGGAACCACTCACCTAGAGGGCGCTTCTCCTCCTAAGCGGGTATGCAGGTCCGCGGCGAGCCTCTTAACCGCGCGAATCCAGGACGGATCGGTGTTGCCCCGTAGATCCACCGAACGCGTGAGAACAAGCTCACCGCTATTTACATCCTTGATCCCAGCGTTCACATTGAGGATCAAGTTACTCACATTCTGCACCCAGCCCACTAGCACATAGTCCGCGCCCGCCTGCCGCGCGATTTCGATCTCGCACCCGTTGCAGGTGTGCAGCGCCTGGCTCTCGCGAATCTTCGCGATCATCGCATCCACCACGGTCTTATCCGCGAGACGGAAGACGGCCTTCTCCCTGAATACGTCGGTCATGACGCCGTGAGCAAGCGCTAGCCGCCTTTCGTTTTCCGGCACATCCACCGGAGCGCCTTGCGCGAGCAGATCGTCCTCGATCTCGAAATTCAAAATGAGGATCGTCCCCTGCGCCGATTGGGCGGGAGACCAGATGAAAAACAGCAACAAGATGAACAGTCGAGTCATGGAGTGGATTGAAGCCGTGGGCTGAAGATGCGGCGCAAGGTTTGCGGAAGAGGCCGGACTTCCGCCTCCTGAAGAATGCCGAGCGCTTCAAGGGCTTGATGAAGCTTGGGCAAGTTGTAATGAGGTACGGCCGGATACAGGTGATGATCCAAGTGGTAATTGACGTGATGCGGAAAGAGTAACTCGCGCACGATCCAGGGCGCTTGATTGGTTCGCGCGGACTTGAGCGGCGTGGAAATATCGCTCACCGCACCGTGTTCGCAGAGGGCACGTAGTCTCAGGATTGCCTGGAGCACCGTGAGTAAGGGCAGCACCCAAAGCACGAAATACTGCGTAAGATAATCCCCCCAAAAAGCGATGGTCGGCATCGACACATGCGCCAGCACGACCACCCAACGGTCCTGCCGTGCCTGCGCGCGAAGCTTCGTTGACGTGTCGTTGAGAGGGCGATGAGCTCCTCCTGTCACAGCGTTGATGGCGGGATGACCAAAGAAATAGGCGTAGTTCTTCCATGCTGTGAACCCCAGCAGATCTTTCGCCAGCTTCTTCAGTAAGTAGGCGCGGCCGCGCGGATAACCGCCGTGCAACGCGATGTCGGGATCTTGCGGCCCGTAGAGGTGGTTGTGGTGCAAGCGGTGGATCACGCGATAGGTACGCATGGAAATTCCCCCGGCTATTCCCAGCGCACAACCGACGGCATCATTTAGCCAGCGACATTCGTAGAGCCGGTAGTGAGCGGCATCGTGGGCCAGGATGAAGAGCGCATGCTGGAGAGCACCGATCAGGACCATCGCGGGGACGACGATCCATGGTGTCCAATGCAGCACCGCGAGCGCGATCAGGGCAACCAGGGAAAAGAGGGTTTGAGCCACCGCAAGCGTGGCGCGCAACGGCGAGAGCTCGGTTAGCGGCCGCAACACCTCCGCCGGGAGGCGCTTTCTTACGTCGTCCCGAAATTCCTCTCCTGCCGCCGTCATGGTGACCCCTACGCGCTGCGGAAGCGCGTCCCCCGCGTGATGAGGATGACCAGGAAAGGGACGGTGAAACCAATCAATATTGCCGTGATCAACAATGCACCGAGCTGGCTGTAATCCGCCGCGACTTTAATGGCGCCGCTCGCCGCGTCTTTCACTTCCCGCGTCACGGTATAAATTTGATTCAGATATTTGGTGCCCAATTGCGAGAACGCCAAGGCAAGATTGGTAAAGGAAGCCATCACCGCGAAATAAGTGGCCTTCAAGCGCTCTGGCGCCGAATGGGCAATCCAGGCCAGCATGGGCACCATGGCGATTTGTCCCAAGGGTGATTCCAAGGATTCGTTGATCACCGCGATGAAGCGCGCGTCCACCACTCCGTTGGTATGGGCCGCGGTCCAGTGGTGGAAACCGAAGTACAAAGCGAGGGTCGGCATACTCAATACGGTAAGCAGCACCGTCAGGAACCCAATCACGTAAGCGATGGATTTCTCCGCCACGAACCGGCGAAACAAGAACAAGCCTGCCAAGGTAAGGGTGGTGGAAATGAGCGATAACACCGAGATGAATCTCTCATCGAACCTGAGTACGTCTATCTGCCACCAGCCTAACCCCGGACCCACGCCGGGTAGCGCCCGGTAGACGAAGATCAAGAGCGCGGTGCCGAGCAAAGTATTGCGCGCCGCCGGTTCGAGTTCGCGCACGAGCTTGGACATCAGGAACAACACGATGGCCATGGAACCCGCGAAGATGATCTCCTGCCCGTACTGGACCTTGGACAACCCCATGCCGACGGAGAACAGCACGAATACCAAACTACCGCCGAGAATCCACCAATTCACGGCGGGCCGTTCCACGCGGCCGTATAGCGTGAAATCTATATCCTTCGCGGACATGCCCGCAACTCCAAAGCGTCGTGCCGATCTACGTTTCAGATGCCCCGCCAAGATCACGCCGGCGATGGAGATCGCGGGAATGATCAAGGCGAGTTTGTAGACGAGCGCGTAGACCTGGCGCTTGTCCTCGGGCGTCATGGTCTCCACGCCATCGAAGAGATAAACGTTCACCAGCGACACTAACACAGTCCCCCCGATGATGGCCACGCGGCCAAGGGTCTGCATGGTGACATGTCCCAGCTTGCGCTCGGCCTCGGGGATAGCTGTAGCGTTGTCGTCCACACGAGGGACAGCCTCCACGGTCATGGCATCGGCCACCACGTCTTGCAGCATGTAGCCCACCGGCGCGAGTATCGCGGACAGGACAAACCATGCTTCCGCAGGCATGATCTGCCGCATGGCCGCGGGATCGGTCAACAGGCCAACCATGATCAATAGGCTGATGGCGATCAAAC
>JBKKAO010000098.1:0-2690 GCA_046714645.1 Burkholderiales bacterium
TCGAAGTACAGGTCGTGCGTTTTCGCACCGTGGGGGACATTACCTGCACCGCACCCGTGCTCTCTGGCGCGTCCTGCGTGGAGGAAATCGTGCGCGAAACCGAGCTCACTACGCTGACTGAGCGCGGGGCCACACGCTTGGACGACCAGACCAACGAGGCCGCCATGGAACTGCGCAAGCGCGAAGGCTACTTCTAGGAACCATGAGCACCCATACCGGATTACTGCGTTTCATCACCGCAGGTAGCGTGGACGATGGCAAGAGCACCCTGATAGGACGCATGCTCTACGACAGCAAGAGCCTGCTTTCGGATCAGCTCAGCGCGCTGGAGGCCTCTTCGCGAAAACGGGGAGGGCGCGAGATCGATCTCTCCTTGCTTACCGACGGTTTGCTGGCTGAGCGAGAGCAGGGCATCACCATCGATGTGGCCTACCGCTACTTTTCCACGGCCAAGCGCAAGTTCATCATCGGGGATTCGCCGGGTCACGTGCAATACACGCGCAATATGGTGACAGCGGCCAGCACCGCGGACGTGGCGGTGTTGCTGGTGGACGCGCGCGAGGGTCTGCAACCCCAGACCCGGCGCCATGCGTTCCTGGCGCGCTGGATCGGCATTCCCCGCATCGTGCTCGCGGTCAACAAAATGGATCTGGTGGGTTGGTCGCGGGACCGGTTCGAGGCCATCGACGCGGAGTTTCAAGCCTTTGCTAGCCAACTGGGATTCAAGGACGTGTTGTCCATGCCCCTGTCGGCCTTGTTGGGAGACATGATCGTGGAGCGCGGCGAAGCCATCGGTTGGTATTTGGGACCGACCCTTCTCGAGTATTTGGAGAGCGTACCGGCGCGGCACGACGAGACCACCGATTCTCTTCGCTTCCCCGTGCAGCGCGTGATGCGCGCGCGGCGTGACAATGTACAGAAGGGCAGTTGGTTCACCGAGGAGGAGTTTCGCGGCTACCAGGGAACAGTGGCTTCCGGTTGTCTACGAGTCGGTGACAGCATCATCGCCTTGCCCTCGGGCGCGATGGCCAAGATCGCGGAGATCGTCACGGCCGATGGCCGACTCAGCGAAGCACCGGCGGATCGCGCCGTCACTGTGCGTTTGGACCGCGAGATCGACGTCTCGCGCGGCGATATGTTCGTCTCTGCGCAAGGGCAGCCCAAGCTCTCGCAAGACATCGAGGCCGACGTGTGCTGGTTCGACGGGGAGCCCATCCTGGCCTCTCAACCCTATCTCATCAAGCAAGGCGTGAATAGCGTGCGCGCGAAGTTCGTTGGGCTGGAACATCGCATCGATGTCGAAACTCTCAAGACCATCCCCAGCCCCCAAACCTTGGAGATGAACGACATCGCGCGCGTGAAGCTCAAGACACACAAACCCATCGCCTTCGATCTCTACGAAGAGAACCGGGTGACCGGCGCCTTCGTGGTCATCGACGAGCGCAGCAACCGCACGGTGGCCGCGGGCACCATCCGGTAATTTCCTTGGCGGGAACTGTCTACCTGGTGGGTGCCGGTCCCGGCGCCGCGGATTTATTGACGCTGCGCGCCGCGCGATTGCTCGGGCGTGCGGACATCGTGTTCTACGACGCTTTGGTAGACGAAGAAATGCTGACGCTCTGCCCGCAGGCAATCAAGATCTCCGCCGGCAAACGCTGCGGCGAACGATCCACGGCCCAGCGTTTCATCAACCGGCAGCTGGTCGATGCGGCGCAGACGTATGCTTGCGTGGTGCGTCTCAAGGGCGGTGACCCCATGCTCTTCGGTCGCGCCCGGGAAGAGATCAATGCGCTTATGGCCGCGGGCATCCAGGTAGAAGTGATCCCCGGCGTTAGCGCCGCCTTCGGCGCCAGCGCGGATCTGATGCAATCGCTGACCCAACGCGGCGTAAGCCGTAGCGTTCTCTTCGTCACGCCAAGAGTGGGTCACGGAGAAAACGATCATCCCTGGGCTAGGAGCGCGGCGGCAGCCGATACCGTTGTGCTCTACATGGCAGGCCAACAGGCGGGCGCCATTGCCGAGGCTTTGATAGCGGCGGGGCTTCCACGCACCCATCCCTCGGTCATCATTGAGAACGCTACGCTGCCTGGTAAGCGCATCATCCCGGCGCGCTTGCGCGATTTGGCCAGCGCTGCCACGCAACTGCAAGGCGGTCCGGCGTTACTGTTTATCGGCGAGGTCTATGAAGAGTTGGTGGTGGGGGCGGAGTCCGCCGTGCGTGAGGCGAAGGTATATGGCGAAGGTATATAGGGCTAGTCGCGATTTACCCGCTTAACCCGCTTCGCGCGTGAGCCTTCACCGAAACTCGCGTTTTGGCGAGATTCTATGTACGATGTCAAGCACTATTAGGTTGCGAGAGATACGAGGCGTCGTAGGTGTACCCATGCTTGAATATCCCGTGAGCAATGCGAGCGATCTTGCGCGCGAGGATGATCAACACCCCCGTCGAGGGCAATCCCTTGGCGCGGTGATGTTCGTAGATCTTGCGCCACTCAGGGCGCTTGCAAGCACCCATCGCGGCCATAAACAACATCGCGCGTAAGCCCGCGTCCCCGTGATGGGTCAATCTGCGCCGCCCGCGTTTGTGGCCCGAATCATTGGGCCTCGGAGCGGTGCCGGAGTGCGCGATGAAGGCTTGCGCGCTTTGGATTGGAAAGCGGTTTAGCACTTGCACCAAGTAAGCCGACACC
>JBKKAO010000099.1:0-5778 GCA_046714645.1 Burkholderiales bacterium
GCAGCCGCTTCGAGCAGATCCAAGATTCGGCCGATGCGCGAAGCGTGCCGGGCGTTGATCCCCCGGGCGTCGCCCTTGGTGAAGAAGCGCTGCAACCCCTTGTGCCGGAATCCTCGAATCATAACGCAGTGTAACGCCCCACATTACGCCTCGCAATATACCGCAAGGTTCGGAATGTTGCCCCTCGGAGGCGGCGCTTTCGGGCTGGAAGCCTTCGAGGAGACTAGCCGGATAAGCGGCATGGCACTTGAACGAATCGCGGCGCTGAGCGGGTGTAAGCGTATCGAACCGTTCCCAGTTCTGAGGGTCCTTCCTGGGCCTCCCCAATGCGGTCGCGAAACGGCCTGATCTACCGCTAGTCCGGTATGGCACAACAAACCTGACACCTGACAAATACTTCGCACTGCGCTTTGCCGGTCTCAGTCCGCTTGGCCGCGCGTTCGCGAG
This sequence comes from Burkholderiales bacterium, assembly GCA_046714645.1. Taxonomy (GTDB): domain Bacteria; phylum Pseudomonadota; class Gammaproteobacteria; order Burkholderiales; family SHXO01; genus SHXO01. The sequence continues at coordinate 448 of JBKKAO010000099.1, forward strand.
CTGCGCTACAGGTTGCATCCCTTCGCCTTCAGGACCTCGTCGACCCAGGTGCGATCGAGGGAGCTTTCGTCAATGCGCTGCAAGATGCCTTGTTCCCTGGCCCGCAGCTCGCGGACGCGGGCGAGCACAGACTCGGCGTCAGCCAGGGGAATCGCCACGACACCATCGGCATCGCCGACGACGATGTCCCCTGGATGCACCACCATGCCGCCAATGCTCACTGCGACATTGATCTCGCCCGGGCCGTTAATGGAGGGACCGCGGGGTGTCACGCCGCGCGCGTACACCGGCAAGTCGCGCGCGGCCACGTCAGCCAGGTCGCGAATCGCGCCGTCGACGACGAAGCCGGCAACGCCGCGCGTCGCCGCGTGGCTCGTCATGATGTCACCTATCATCGCCACCTCGACGAAACCGCCCGCGTCCACGACGATCACCTCGCCGGGCTGGGCGAGGTCGATGGCTTTGTGCACCATGAGGTTATCGCCGCGAGCCACGCGCACCGTGAGCGCGGGTCCGCACAGCTTACCGTCTCGATGCATCGGCCGGATGCCGCCCGCAGCTGTGTGCGTGCGGCCCATGCTGTCCGACAGATTCGAGACCGCGTGCTCGCGCAGCGCAGCGAGCAGGGCCGCGGGCGGCGCAAGCGGCGAGGGAAAGATGCGGAATCCGATGCTCATTTCGTGTCCTCCTAAAGGGTTCGCGTTCTCTGAAGAGCGCCTCAGGCGCTCGCTTTACCACGATGACTAGACGGTAACGGGTACATCAATCCAGCAGCCAAGAAGCCACCGTCGACATTGAGTGAGTGCCCGTTGACGTAATCGCTCTCGTGTGAGGCGAGAAACACCGCCGCTTGCGCGATCTCATGCGGCTCACCATAGCGCCGCTGAGGCACGAGGAAGTGGTAGGCCGCTACTGTTTCAGGGTTATGCATGGTGCGGCCAACGTCCGTTGCGATCGGGCCGGGTACGATTGCATTCACGTTGATTCCCTGTTCGGCCAGCTCGACCGCCATCACCTTCGTCAGCAACTCGAGACCGGCTTTGGCGGCGCCGTAGGCCGCGCGGCCAATGCCGCCACGCTGCCCAGACAGCGAGCAGATATTGATGATCTTGCCGGATTTGCGCTCGAGCATTTTGCGCGCGGCGGCTTGCGCGCACAGGAAGGCGCCGGTCAAATTGACCTTGATCATGCGTTCCCACTCGTCGAGCGGGAAATCTACCGTGAGCTTGTTGATGCCGATCCCCGCGTTGTTGACCAGAATGTCGAGTCGCCCGAGCTCTTGCACACAATAGTCGACGAGCTGCTGTCCGCCGCTCGCCTCAGCTACATCGACCTTGATCGATCTCACGGCTCGGCCATTGGCGCCCAGCTCAGCGGCTGTCTGAGCGGCACGCTCACCGTTGATGTCGCCGATCACTACACTGGCTCCTTCATCGAGGAAGGCGGTGGCGATTGCCTGGCCGATGCCCTGCGCCGCTCCCGTGACGATCGCTGCCCGACCCTCGAGCCGCATAGCAAACCTCCTCTTTTTCAGTAACTCGCGAAATGTTACTCTACCTGGCACAGTCTCTCAAAGACTCGCGAAGGGCCGGAGGCCGTGGCCGCTTCTCATGAAGCGGGCGATCATGTTTCCCAAGGAGGAGTGGTTATGAATCAGGACCGAGTGCTCGCGACCTATTTGGTTGAGACGCCTCATTCCCTCGAGCAGGCCGCGGCCGTGTTCGCCGGTGAGCAGTCAAGTGGCACGTTCGTCTCCGTACCAGGAGAAACGCATGCCCTGAAGGAGCGCTTCGGGGCGCAAGTGCAACGCATCACTCCGCTGGAAACCGTCGACTCGCCCAGCTTGCCAGGTTCCAAGGCGCCCCGCTCGGAATCGGGACGGACGCGCTACCAGCGCGGCGAGGTGGTGCTCTCCTTTCCGCTCCACAACTTCGGTCCTTCGCTGCCGAACCTGCTCGCGACGCTCGCCGGTAATCTCTATGAACTGCAAGAGCTCTCCGGTATTCGATTGGTCGATCTGGAACTGCCGCAAGCTTTCGCCGAGCGTTATCCCGGCCCCGGCTTTGGCATCGAGGGCACGCGCAAGCTTGCTCAAGTGTACGAACGTCCGTTGATCGGCACCATCGTCAAGCCGAACATAGGCTTGTCTATCGAGGAGTTGCGCAAGCTCGTGCGCGAGCTGGCGCTGGCCGGGCTCGACTTCATCAAAGATGACGAGCTCCACGCTGATCCGCCCTATGCCCCGCTTGCGCAGCGTGTGCCCGCGGCCATGGCGGAGATCGAACGGGTCGCCGATCAAACTGGCAAAAAGGCCATGTACGCCTTCAACATCACGGGCGACCTCGATGAGTTGCAGCGCAATCACGATCTGGTGAAAAAGCACCGGGGCACCTGCGTAATGATGACCATTAACTGCGTCGGGCTTGCCGGGGTGGCGCACTTCCGGCGGCACTGCGAGTTGCCGATCCACGGTCACCGCGCCAACTTCGGCGCCATGTCGCGCTGCCCGCAACTCGGCATCAGTTTCACGGCTTATCAGAAGCTCTGCCGTCTGGCGGGCGTGGATCACCTCCATGTCGGAGGGCTCAACAGCAAATTCTACGAAAGTAACGAGGAGGTGGCGCAATCGATCACCGACAGCCTCACCCCGATGTTCGGCGGCTACCGCGTCATGCCGGCCATCTCATCGGGTCAATGGGCCGGTACCGCGGTGGACACCTATCAAGCCACCAAGACGGTGGATGTGATTCACCTGGCCGGCGGTGGCATCATCGCGCATCCCGCGGGCACTGCGGCCGGTGTGCGCAGCATGCAGCAAGGTTGGGAAGCGGCGCTGACCGGAACACCGCTCGAACAATATGCCGCGACGCACCCGGAGCTGCGTGTTGCCATCGAAAAATTTGGCAAGCACTAAAGGGCGGCAAAATAGGCCAGGTGAACCACTTCGGTAAAGTGCGCGGTTCATGAAAGGAGGCGAACATGTCAAATGCCACGGAACAGGAAGCGAAAGTAGCGATCGTCACAGGGAGCGCGGGAGGAATTGGGGAAGCGACGGCGCGGGTGCTTGCGCAGCGCGGCGCGCGGGTGGTGATCGCCGACTTGCGGGCCGAGGCCGCTGAGGAGGCCGCCAAGCGCTTGCAGACGGAAGGGTTCTCTGCGGTGGCGGTGGCAGTCGACGTCGGCGATGAGGCAAGCGTGAACGCCATGGTGGAAAAGGTGCTCTCCCTATGGGGACGTATCGACATCTTGATCAACAACGCGGGGATCGAGAGCATGCGTCCTTTTCTGGAGCTCAGTCTCGAGGAATATGAACGCGTCATGCGAGTGAACACGACCGGAACTTGGCTTTGCTGCCGGGCGGTGATTCCGGTGATGCTGCGCCAGAAGGCAGGCTCGATCGTCAATGTCAGCTCGGTGGCCGGGCAGCGCGGGGGCGGGTTGCTGGGTACCACGGCCTACGCGACTTCCAAGGGTGCCGTCATCGCGATGACCAAAGGATTGGCGCGGGAATTTGGTAAAGCGGGGATACGCGTGAATGCGGTTTCGCCTGCCTTCACTATGACTGACTTGGCGCAACGCCAATTGCAGAAGAAGGAATCCGGAACTCTTGAACGCATAATCGCCATGACACCGATCGGGCGCGCGGCGCAACCGCACGAAATTGCCGCCGTGGTGGCGTTCTTGGCCTCCGATGAAGCTTCGTTCGTCACCGGTCACGTGTACAACGTGGATGGCGGCACGGCTATGTAAGCGCGGGCGGTATGTTCGCGGCTGCGAGCGAAAATGGCTGTTGGAAACTTAAGTCTTTGTACAGTGCCGCCGAGCCGGGTGGCGGTTGGATTGAAGGGGACTTCGCGGGCAGGGTATTGACCCCGCCCTTGACCAAAGGGCGGCTACGTAAAAATCACTTCGCCCCTTTGGAAACCCCCGAAATTAGACCCCGCGCCAAGAGCGCGGGAATACAAGTTGATTTTCTTTTTTTCAGAACGAGGACGAAGCAAATGAAAAAGGTAGCGATTCTTGGCGCTGGCGGGAAGATGGGATACCGGGTTTCTGCGAACCTGAAGAATGCCCCGTACGACGTAAAGCATCTTGAGGTGAGTGAGGCGGGCCGGTCCCGGTTGAAGGAGTTGGGAATCACCTGCGTGGATGCCGATGCCGCGCTGCCGCAGGCCGATGTGGTGATCCTGGCGATTCCGGACAACATGATCGAAAAGGTCGCCAAGCAGCTGGTCGACAAGTTCAAGAAGGGCGCGACTCTTATCGCGCTCGATGCGGCCGCGCCTTTCGCGGGCCATCTACCGGACCGCGCCGATCTGACCATCTTCGTCGCCCATCCCTGCCATCCCCCCATCTTCAACGACGAGACGGACCTGGAAGCCAAGCGCGACTATTTCGGCGGCCTCAAGGCCAAGCAGGCGATCGTGTGCGCGCTGTTGCGCGGAGCAGAGGAGAATTACGCTTTGGCGGAGGACATTTCGAAACGCATGTACGCGCCTGTGATGCGTTCACATCGCGCTACGGTGGACCAGATGGCGATCTTGGAACCCGTGCTTTCCGAGACGATTTGCGCCACTTGTCTGACCATAATCCGGGAAGCGACCGACGAGGCGGTTCGGCGCGGGGTGCCGGAGCAGGCAGCACGCGACTTCATACTCGGTCATCTAAACGTCGAGCTTGCGATTCTGTTCGACCAGCTGCCCGGCGTAAGGATGTCGGACGCCGCGAACAAAGCCGTCGAGCGCGCCAAGAAAGAAATCTTTGCGCCCGATTGGAAGAAGGTGTTCGAGCGCGAAGCCATCGCGGAAAACATCAAGATGATCACGGGAGGATAAGGCGCGGACAGCACCGCCGCTGAGGATGCGCTCTCGCGCCTCATCGGCGAGCGAGCGCACCGCATCCGGGTCCCTGCGGGTGCCGAATGCAGACCTCGAGAGCCCGAAGGTCAGGTCCTGACCAAAATGCTACTCCTCAGGTGAATCCGTCACCGCTCCTTGGGAGGCGTCAGCCGCGAGCCGCGCGTACTTCGCGAAGACTCCGCTGGCGTAGTTGGGCTTTCTGGCTTTCCAACTGGCGAGGCGCTTGCGCATCTCAGTGGCGCTGATCTCCACATCCAGGCGCCGCTTTCTTTACGTCGATGCTGATAACGTCGCCGTTCTTCAACGCCGCGATCGGCCCGCGTTGCGCCGCCTCGGGCGGAGACAGATCCCGCCAAGCTCCTGGAGGAGGCGATCAGGCGCCGAGGCTGCCGAGCCGAAGCGCGGCGAGCGCATGCGGCAGCGGTATGACCGGTCTGAGGGAAACCCTGTGGTCAAGGTTATCTAGTCTTTG
>JBKKAO010000100.1:0-10042 GCA_046714645.1 Burkholderiales bacterium
GGCATGTTGTCCGGTCACAGCGTCGCTAAGCGGCCGGGAGGATTGCGCCCGCGCGGCATTGGATCCAACCCTCACTCACGCGCGAAACCTCGCTAGTTCATGATTCGAGTTTGCGCGGTGGTGCTACTGTGGGTAGCGGCGAGCACTGTTGTCCCGCAGGCACAAGCGCAGGAACTCTACGAGCTTCAGCCTGAGTACGTCTACGGCAAGAACCGCAAGCCTCGGTTGGGTTATCGCAAGCCTGAGGTTTTCGATCCGCTGTCCGATGAGTTCTATCAATCGGGCTACCGTGACTTTCCGCCCATCCCCGATGAGTTGAAACAAGTGGACGCGATGACCCGCACCGAGAAGATGGGACGCATCCTGGTTTGCGCGGATGGTTGGTTCTGGCCGTTCTCGCGCACGGCGCGCAAGAATCAACCTCCTGGCATCGATATCGAGATCATGCAGGCCATCGCCAAGAAGCACGACTGGCAGCTGAGCATAAGCTGGGCGAACACGGGAACTCGGTTTGGCCAAGGCCCCGCTTTTCATGCCACCATCGATCGTGGCGTGTGCGATGTCTTCGTGGGCTTGGCCATTACCGGCGAAGATCAGCATCTGACTCGCCACGCCATGCTGTTCTCCGTTCCCTATATGAGTTCGGGTTTCGTTTTGGTCACGCAAGGTCCCGCCGGCGGTGCCAAAACTCTGGACGATATTAAAGCCCGTAACCTTAAGATCGGTGTGCCCGTGTATTCGCCGATTCACCGTTACGTTCAAGCCAATGGTTTCGACTATGAAGGTTTCTACCAGAGTCACCTGGTGATCGAAGCGCTGCTAAATGGCCAAGTGAATGCGGCGATGATTTGGTCTGGCGCGGTTTCTAGAGCGCGGCTTGAGCATCCCGAAGCGGAGTTCGAGATGGTGAAGGGTTATGTGCCGATCCCGGAAATGCGCTGGAACAGTGCTTGGGGAGTGAAGGAGAAGGAAGTGGAACTCATGCAATTCATTAACGAGGCGTTGACCCAAATGGTCAAGACCGGTGAGATCCGCCGCATCGTGGAGCGCTATGGCATGCCTTACATGCCGCCGTTTTAGACACACCGTAATTTCAGGAACCCCTATGATCGAAAAACTCATTCACCTAAGCGTCATGTCCGGCGGGTTGTTGCCGCTCATGGCGCTGGTGCTGCTGGTCACCCTCGCGGTCATCATCGAGCGCGCCTACTTCTTCCATCGCGTGCTGAAAACAGGCCAGGCGATGGAGCATGACTTACAGCTTGTCGAATACCAGAACGTTGAAAAGCTGGAAACACTGGCCACCTACTACGAGGGTTCCCTGCAACGTTCGCTCATTTCCTCGGCACTGGCCTGCCGGGGCGAAGACGCCGAAACCATGGACCGTCACATCGAAGAATCCATCATGTGGCAACTCCCGAAGATCGACAAGCATGTGTGGGTACTGGATACCGCCGTGACGCTCGCTCCGTTGATGGGGCTGCTGGGTACCATCATCGGCATGGTGCACGCCTTCGATGTGTTGGGAACTTCCGGCACGGGGGGCGCGGCCACGCAAATGGTGACCGGGGGCATCGCCGAGGCCTTGGTAGCCACGGGCGCGGGCTTACTCATCGCCATCATCGCGGTGCTGTTCCTCAATCATTTCAACAAGCGCATTCGATTGGCCGCGCATCAGATGGACTTGTTGAAAGTGATGCTAATCAATCGCTTCTACGGCGGAGGCTCGGTCCACCACGGTCTTCCCGTGCGGGAAGCGCATGCCGCCAACGTGAGTTCCATCAAGGCGGGGAGGGCGCAGCAATGAGGCGATCGCGTCCCGGATACTTCGAGGCCGAACGTCCGAGAGTCGAAGTGATTCCGATGATCGATATCATGATGTTCTTGCTGGTGTTCTTCGTGGTGATCTCGCTCAAGATGATCGCCGGCACCGGTGTGGCCATGGAGTTGCCCGGCTCCACGACCACACAGCAGATCAAGTCTTCGATGATTACGGTGGGTGTGACCAAGACGGGCGAGACCGTGGTCGGCGGGCAGGTCCTGTCTTCCGATGTACTGCGCGCAAAGCTGGGCGCACTGAAACCTCCAGTGGAAGTCGTACTCGCCGGTGACAAAGATGTGTCCTTGCAGGCGCTACTCGGCGTGATGGATGTCGTGCGTGGCGCGGGCATCACCACCGTGGGAATCGCGGCGAAAGCGGACAAGAAATAGTCGTGCAAGATTCTCCGGCGCTGGTGGGGCGCGGCGCTCTGTGGGCGCGTGCGGAACAACAAGACCGAAGCTTGCTGCCGCTGTGGAAGGCTGCCGTGCTCGCCGCGTTGCTGGAATTGCTGCTTCCCGTTTTGGTCTTCGGAGTCGATTGGTCATTTCTCCCGAGGTGGGAAGAGCCTCAAGCCATCAAGGTCATGACGGTGGAGATTCGCGATCCCCCGCCGGAACCACCGCCGCCTCCGCGGGAGAAGCCCAAGAAGATCGAGCACTTAAAGCCGCTCATCCCCATTGAATTGCCCAAGCCTTTGCCTGGTGCGAAGCGCTCGAAGATCCAGTTACCCGAGCCGGTGCCGGAGCTGAAGCCCGAACCCAAGCCTGACCCTAAGCCAGAGCCCGAACCTGAGCCGGAGAAAGAACCTGAACCAGAGCCCGAGCCGGAAGCGCCCCCGCTTCCCTCCGTGTTTCAAGACTCGAAGCCGGTGAAGAAGGTTCGCATCAAATATCCCCAGGAAGCGCAGAGCCAGCATATCCAGGGAAGGGTAAAGGTGCGGCTTACTGTCTCACCGGATGGTAAGGTTGCACACGTTGAAGTGCTCAGCGCGGAACCACCGGGCGTGTTCGAGGAAGCAGTGCTGGAAGGCGTGCGTCAGTATCAGTTCAAGAAAGACGGCACGAGCTACAAGGCCGATCAAGAAGTGGTGTTCAAGATCGACGATTGACTCGTATTCCGCGCGCTCTTGGCGAGGCGCTGCATGATATCCTTGCCCAGCTGCCTGCGATTTTGACGCCGGTGGGCTTAATTTGAAGGCGCAGCGGTCGTTGCTTACGCGCAGCCGGCTGAACCAGTACACTTCGGTGTCTTTTCTCTTGTATCGCGAAGAACAGCCCCTCGCTCGCCGACACCCATGCCGAAGCCGGAATCCAAGCTCGTCCAGGATCTCTTTCTTGGATGCCAGCCGATATTGGATAGAACACAGAACTTAGCGGGATTCGAGTTGCTGTTCCGGTCTAGTCTTAAGAACACAGCGCGCATTGAGAATGACCTGGCCGCCTCGGTGGTGGTCTTCAACCACTTATTCGCCGAGCTGGGCGTTGGCGCGGTGCTGGGCCAGTATCGCGGCTTCATCAATGTAACGCCTTCGCTCTTGACGAGCGACATTGTTGAAATCATCCCCAAGGAAAACGCCGTCCTGGAGATTTGCGTGACGGAGGCGATTACACCCACGGTCCTTGAGCGTTGCGCGCAGCTCAAGAAAATTGGGTACACCCTCGCGCTCGATGATTTTGTACTGGGCGATGCCTCGCACGCGGCGCTTCTGCCCATTGTGGACATGGTCAAGATTGACGTTTCCGTGTTGGAACCCGAGCAACTTCGCGCCGTGACAGAAACACTCCTAGACCACAAGACCCCCTTGATCGCCGAGCGAGTCGAACACCGCAAGCAAGCCGATCATTGCCTTGCGCTGGGTTACGAGTACTTACAAGGGCACTACTTCGCCAAGCCCGTCGTGGTTACGGGCAAGCGCTTGAGTCATTCGGAAATGGCGGTAATACGCCTACTGGGCATGGTTCTCGCAGAAGTGGACTCCGGCGAGATCGTGAATGCCATGAAGCACCATCCCGATCTGTCGTTGAGTCTGCTTAAGCTCGTCAATACGGCGGCGGTACGGGCCAATACGCGGATTACGTCGCTGAACCATGCCATTGTGGTCCTAGGCAGGGCGGCACTCAAGCGCTGGGTGCAGGTCCTCCTTTTTGCCGGCGGCGGAACCCCGGAAGTTCAATTTCCCAGCCCGCTTCTCGTCCTCGCCGCCTCGCGAGGAAGGCTGATGGAGCTCATTGCGGAAAAGCTCCTTAATCAAGACCGGCGATTTCAAGAAAAGGCCTACCTGGCTGGCATGTTGTCTTTAATGAACGTCCATTTCGGCATGGACCTCGCTGAGTTATTGAAACACCTGCCCCTTGAACAAGATGTGAGCGCGGCATTGCTGGAGTTCTCAGGACAACTCGGCTCTATGCTGGCACTCACCGAGCTACTCGAACAGCCCGGCTTCGTTGATGCGCAGTTCGCGCTTGCGGAAATCGGGGACATAGAGCCCAGCGCCTTGCTGGCTTTGCAGATGGACGCGATGCGCTGGGCGAATTCCCTCGGGGATAGTGGCTAGACTCCGTTCTTTGATCCAGTCTTTTGTTGCCAAAGTGCTTTACTTGCCCGGTGCATCGTTAAGCAGGACCCAACGCTTGCCGTCGAAGCGCGCCATGTACATCTTGCCGATGGGATGATGATTCGTCGGGCTGGTGTTCATGGTGATGCCGTCTAACAGGACGGGCAGCGCGACATTGTTCAGACTGGTCGCTTGTCGCATCAAATTCTCTCGAGTCAGATTGTCGCCGCAACGTTTGAGCACTTCCACCAGCGCCATCGCGGTCATGTATCCGTAAACATTGGTGCCGTCGTACGCATTGGCCTCGGGATAATACTTGCGCATGAAGGCCAGGTAATCCTGAATTGCGGGGTCCTTGTTCCCCGCATCGGGATCCACTTTGAAGTAATGCGCGGTTATCACGCCGACCGCTTTCTCCAATCCGGCGGGCTTCAGCGTGGATTCAACGGCGGACAGCGTGTTGCTGATCAGAAAGAGAGGCCGCCAACCCATGTCGTACACCTTGCGAATGGCTTGAGCGCCGAACTTCGGTGTTCCTGCCAAGAAAAGAACATCAGCGCCTGAGGATTTCAGCGTGATGATCTGCGAATCGACCGTGGGGTCTGTCAATTCGTAGGTCGCTTCGGCTACGACGGACTTGGCGCCCTGTTCGCCCAGCCCGGTCTTGAATCCGCGCACCAGGTCTTTGCCTAGATCATCGTTCTGATACAGGAAGGCGATCCTCGCTTTCGGCCGCTTCTTGATGAGCCACTGACCTTGCTGAGTGCCTTCCAGCACGCCGGTGGGATTCCAAGGCAGAGTCCAAGGATAGGCTTCCGGGTCGCCATGTTTTTCCGCGATGCTTCCAATAAAAAGGTTGGGCACTCGCTTGCTGTTGGTGTACTTGATGATCGCGGAGTTCGGTCCGGTTCCGAGTGTTTGGAATAGGGCGAACACTTCTTCTTGTTCGACGAGCTTTCGCACTTGCTCGACGGTCTTCGGCGGACTGTAGCCATCGTCCAGCGAGATGAGATTGATCTTGCGGCCGTTGACACCCCCCTTGTCATTGATCATCCGGAAGTACGCCACTTGCGTCTTGCCGATGGTTCCGTAGGCCGACACCGGGCCACTGTAGGGCATGGTTTGGCCGATCTTAATTTCGCTATCCGTCACACCTGGGCCGTAGTGCTTCTCCGCGTATAAAGACGATACTGAAAGTGAAAATATCAGCGCTGCTACTAGGAGTGGTTTCCAATTGCTCAGATTCATAGTGATTTCCTTATGGCCTGAGATTCCGAAGGCCAGTTCATGCATATTGGTCTTGGCCAGCAGTTCAGACGAACTTCACTTCCAAGGTGCCGAGCTTCTCCACCTCGATCACGAAGTGTTCTCCGGTCTTCGCCCATATAAGATCGGCGATGCTTCCGGTGGAGACGAACTCCCCGCGCTTCAACGTGCGGCCTTGCTGTGAATACGTGTTCGCGATCCACACCATCGCATTGAGCGGATCCCCCAAGACATTGCTGCCGGTGCCTCGAGAGATTTCGCTGCCATTTCGGCGGATGCTGCCCGCGAGACTGGCGAGGTCGAGAGGACGCCAATCCGCGATGGGTTCCCCGAGAATAATGCCCGCGTCCAGAGTGTCGTCGGCGATCAAGGTGGGTATGTGGATGCGCGCCAAGTCTTCGTAGCGGTTGTCGACGATCTCCATGGAAATCATGCAGGCATCGATGCTGGCTGCTAGATCCGCGCGTTCGTAGGGTGCGGCTCGCGGCGCGATGTCGCGGCCAAAACGAAAGGCGATTTCGCATTCCAATCCCGGGCGAACGAAGTCCCCCATGGGTAGCTCGGCACCCGAGCGCCATACCGTCTTGGCGTAGACGCCTCCCGCGCACGGATGCCCTACGCCTAGCTTGCGCTGAATGGCCGCATTGGTGGCGCCGATCTTGTGGCCCACCACTTCGCCAAGGGATTCGGCGAGGACGCGATGTACTTCGACCTGGATCACGTAGCCTTCCGACACGTCCTTGGGGCCGCCCTGGGTCATGTTGGGCAGAGGAGTCCGGCTCAACCGATGGCGCGCGATAAGGCGCGCGGCTTCTTGTACTTGCGAAGTATCCATTTCGAAAATCCTAAAAGGGAGGTTTCTTCTTGGCGCGCTTGAAGCGCGCCACGCCGTCGAGTATTTCTTTCTTGGCTTCTTCGGTGCCGACCCATCCCGCTACCTTCACCCATTTGCCCGCCTCCAGGTCTTTGTAGTGCTCGAAGAAGTGGGCGATTTGATTGAGCGTTGCCTCCGGCAAATCGCGGGGTGAGGCGATCTTTCGATAGAGATTGGACAGCTTGTCGATGGGTACCGCCAGCACCTTGGTGTCTTCTCCAGCTTCATCCTCCATCTTGAGCATACCTACCGGCCGGCAGCGTACCACCACGCCTGTGATGATCTGAGCGGGGCTCACCACCAGCACATCCACCGGATCGCCGTCGCCCGAGAGCGTATGGGGAATGTAGCCGTAGTTGCAAGGATAAAACATGGCGGTGGAGAGGAAGCGGTCGACGAACACCGCGCCAGTTTCCTTGTCCACCTCATATTTGATAGGTGGCGCGTGCATGGGAATTTCGATGATGACGTTGATGTCGTTGGGTACGTCGCGGCCTGTTCCGACTCGGTCTAGATTCATGGTGAAGCAGCGGTGTGGTGGATGAAAGGTAGGCTAATATGGACTCGAAGTTTGCGCTAGTTTTCTTTCTGGAGAAAATGGGGAATGAATAAGAGAACTCTATTTGCCTTAGGCATGGCGAGCGTACTCGCATGGGCATCACCGTCCCTCGCGGCGAAGGAGGACGATGGGCGCAAGTGCGCCGAGAACGAGGAGCGTGATGGCGATGTTTGCTATCCGCGTTGCCAAGATGATGGATATACCCGTTTCGAGGGCGATGGCGATGAGTGCTGGCAGATCTGCCCCTCCAATTCTCAGGACTATGGCCACGTGTGCCTCATGGGCCCCGCGCAAGTCCTCAAAAAGAAGTATAAGCGCGGGCCAGGACGGCCGTTGTCGTAGAGAAAAGGTACGCTCAAACGCCGCTTAGCACGTGCGCTGCCCATTGCCCCTCGCGTCTAACGACGGGCACCGGGCCCGCTGGCGCGGATGCATCCTCTGACCCTACCCACACGCGTTCGCTTACCGTCAACTCGTATTCCCCGCGCTTTTGGCGCGGGGTCTGACTTCGGGGGTTTCCAAAGGGGGCGAAGTGAATTGTCCGTAGCCCCCTTGGGTCAAGGGCGGGGTCAATACCCCGTCCGCGAAGTCCCATTTACTTATTAGTAGGGATTCGCCACTGGCAACTCGTCCGCGGGGTACAGCGAAATGATCTTCGGTCCGGTCGGCGTGAGTACCACTTCTTCTTCGATACGCGCGGCCGAAACTCCATCGGTGGCAGGGCAATAGGTCTCCACCGCAAACACCATTCCTACTTTAATTTCGACGGGTTCGCGATAGGAGTTCAAGCGGCTGATCACGGGGCGCTCGTGAAGGCCTAGCCCCAAGCCATGGCAAAAATTCAAACCGAAGGCATCCATCTCGCTGGCAAAGCCGATCTCCTCTGCCTTTGGGAAGGCGTTGGAGACCACATCGCTGCTCATACCTGGTTTGATGAGATCGATGGCCTTGTCCATCCATTCGCGCGCTTTCTTGTAGGCGGTGCGCTGCGGCTCGGTGGCGCGTCCCACGCTAAAGGTGCGGTAATAACAGGTACGATAACCCATGAAGGACTGGATCACGTCGAAGAAGGCTTGATCGCCCGGACGAATGAGCCGGTCGGTGAAGTTGTGGGGATGGGGCGAGCAGCGTTCGCCTGCGATAGCGTTGATGGCCTCCACGCAATCCGATCCCATTTCATAGAGCCGCGCGGTGGCTAAGGCGACGATCTGGCTCTCGCGCACGCCAGGCTTGAGGGCTTCGGCGATGTCCTGGTACACGCCGTCTACCATAGCGGCGGCCATGTTGAGCAAGGTGATTTCATCTATGCTCTTTACTTCGCGCGCTTGCAGCATGGTTTGCTGGCCATCGCGCACCTCGATGCCTAACCGCTGCAACTCGAAGAGCATCGGCAACTCGACCACGTCCACCCCTAAGGGCATGCCGGCCACGCCCTCTTCTTCCAGAAGCGCTTTGATCTCCTGGGCTGCCTCGCGAAAGAGCGTAATGTCCGCGCCCACGGCGCCGCGCATACCGAGCAGCCCGGCGCGGCAATGATTTTGTTCGAGCCACGGTGCATAGAGTTTGTGATGCTTGGCGGCGGAACCAAAGTCCCAGATATAGGGATTCCCGTTTCCCGTAAGCAGGGAATAGCGCGTGAGTTTGTCCCGCGCCCATTCCCCGATGACCGTGCTGGTGGTGTAGCGAATGTTGCCCTGGTCGAAACTGAGCAGCGCACCCAGGCCCGAAGCGTTGAGCGCCGCACGCACGCGGGCGAGCCGGTAGTCGTGCAAGCGGCGAAAGTTCACGCGCTCTTCGAAATCCACCTGGGTGTGTCCCGGCGCTTGCAGCGGGCGGCTCCAGTTGTGATGAGGATTCACATCGTCGGGCCGGATAATTTTGGGGTCGCCTAAAGAGCGGGTCATCGCTTTTCTCCTCGCTTCGTGGTCTGTTTCTTGGGGCCTAGTTTAATGAGATCCTTCAGCGTGTGGCCTACCCCTTCGAAGAAGGTGCGCACCTCCGCTTCGATCAGCGCCGTAAGCTTGGGCGGTACAGGCATCCCGTAGATGTACTTGCGTACGCCAAAATAAAAAATTCTCGAGTTGACCCCCCAGACCAGTTCGATCTCCGTGCCGGTAAGAGGAATTTCCGCCACACTCGGTAGCCCGTAGGCTTTGCGAATCTCCCGGCAGATGGGGCGGATGATGCGGGCGGTCACGCGCGCGAAAAACTTGCGGTTGAGGTCGGAGCCCTTCAATCCGGCGAACATCAGCAGCCGCACCCATTCGTAGGAAAGGATCGTCTTCGCGTAGAGCGTGTAAAAGCGCACCATGCGGTCTTGCAAGGGGATGCTCTGGTCGACGATAAGCGTTTCCCAGCTAGGATTCCAGCGCCCAAGAAACACCTCTTGATAGACTCGCTCGATCAACGCGTCCTTGTTGGGAAAGTACCGGAACAATAGCGCGTGGGTGATGTGTGCACGCCGCGCTAATTCTCGCGTGTCGCCCCCGAAACCCACTTCGGCGAAGAACTTCACGGCTTCTTGCACGATGTAGGCCTCGCGCTCCGCGCGCGGCAGGCGGGTTCCTCGCGGAGGCGGAGCCGTGCCCGCGTGCTTGGGCATGCGCGGCGAGGCAGGCTTCAAAAATGGTGCGTTGCGGCGATGCGTGCCGTCCATGCGATTGCGCCTTGACTGGTGAGCAGTTGGTTACTACTATGACTTCGGTTATCATTTGAATCAACTCCATTCATAGATTATTTTCGGGGCGAGGCGTACCTTGTACATGAGGATCGTCTAGTATGAGCACTAGAATCGGACCGGCTCAGCGGCGAGGAGCGGCGGCTTTCATTGCATGCTGTGGCGGCCTGGCGGTCTTTTGCGCGCTACTGCCCCCGGCCCATGCCCAAAGCAAGGAACCCATCAAGATTGGGGCGGTGTTTTCTCTTACCGGCGCGGGCGCGGGGGTAGGGTTGGCGGAGCGCAACGGA